>CAZKYQ010000038.1:0-19423 GCA_964556975.1 uncultured Ignavibacteria bacterium | reverse complement strand
GGAGGCTGCCGGCGAAGACGACGGGCACAGCGTCGAGCAACTGAACCCGGCTCCGCATGCGGGCGATGACTCCCTCGCAGTCAGGCACGCTCAAGATGTCCTGGAACTCGTCGAAGAAGAGTACGGTCTTCTGCCGGCCGGCCATCAGCTCGAGGGCCTGATCGAGCGTCTCCGGCGCCCCGCGCACGGACTCCTGCCACCACGACGCGGCGTACTGTCTCGAGCGCGAATACACCGCCGCACGAGCCCCGCCGCCTATGCCGCAACCTTGCGATTCGACGTTGTAAATTTCCTTGATGGCACGGGAAAGAGCGGCCACAACCGGCGCGTCTTTCGATGTTGATGGGGCAGCCTGCGCCCGTTGACTATGGCTAATCTTCATGATAACGTCTTCATCTTTCTCAATCTCATCAGCCCATTTGCGAATTTGCGCCTCCACTTCCTCGAGTTTATAATCAGGAAGGACCCTGCAGTCGATCCAGAAAACATCGTCGCCGGGAATAGTGTTGACGTTGGGAACATTGGCCTCTTTCTTCGTCGGCTCAAAGGTCGAAGTCGCGGGATGAAAAAGATTGTCTTTTTTATCAAATATCCCATAAAGATCATGCACTTTCGCCGCCAATTTCGATGCCGCGAAGAATGCGTTTTTGCCCTGGTCCGGGCGGGAAGCATGGCATTGTTGTCCGGTCGTCTCAATCTTTATCCAACAGATAGATTTTTCAGCAATCTCAATTGTCTTGCCCTCGGAATCGCCCGAGTCAGGAACGATTATTATATCATCCTTTTTAAAGAAATCGTGGTTTTTCAAAATGTAATCAATGCCGTATGTCGAGCCAACCTCTTCGTCGGCGACAAACAATAGTCCGATATTATATTTCGGCTTCATTTTAAGATCAAAAAACAGTTTGGCCGCGAAAACAGAAGCAACCATACCATGCTGATTGTCCTCAACGCCTCGTCCGTAAAGCCGATCTCCGTCCACCTTCAGTTCAAATGGATCGCTTTTCCATTTGCTTCGTTCGCCCTCGGGGACGATATCAAGATGGGACATTACATAAATTGTTTTAGAGCTGTCTTCACCATCAATTGTATACAATAGGTTGGGCCTGAAACCGCAGGAGACCCTGTCGTCGGGAGCGTTGTACTCGGTTGGCTCGGGGAAATCGAATTTTTTGAGATATTCTCTCAATGCAATAGATTTTTTTAACTCCCCATCTCCATCGCTTTCGGGGGCGAGCGCAGGTATTGATGTCAGGATGCGCTGCAATTCAACGATATCATCCTTATAATTTTCCATTTTTTTTAACATTTCAAGCTTTTTATCGCCCATATTAATCCTCCATGAAAAGTTCGCCGTAATTTTGAATCATTTGAGGAGGCTCGATGTCCAGCAATCTTAGATATGTATAAAGATTGCCCCGGTGATGAATTTCCTCATCAATAGCCTCATTTATTATTACTTCCCCTGAAACAATTCCGAAAGGCGTATCATAAGCTTTCATAAACTGGCCCTCCGGAAGCATTCTGAGAAGCCCGATAGTTTTTTTGTGTTCGTTGTATAATTTTTCTCGAAGATTGCTATTGCTTATATCTCTTTCTCCTGAAAATGGCGCCAGGCTCCATTCGCCCATTAATATCCCTATTCTGGCAAAAAGCTCGACTATCAGAATATGGTCGAATTGTTCGGCCACGCTTCTTACTCCGCCCGCCGGCTTGAAATTGAATTTATTTTCCGGAAACAGGTCGAATACTTTCAAAGTCAATTTCCTGACATTTTGCCAATATTTAAGGATCGCGTTTTTGGTCATGGTTTTTGACATAACAAGATAAAAGTAATTGGTATGTTTTTAGCGATGTATCCGTACTCATCGATGATTTCCTTAGAGAATCCTTTATGAGGCGTGTTCATTGTCGATTTGGGTTCGAGCATCTTTCGTACCATAAAACCGGCATCGACAAGCGAGTTATGATAAGCTGAAATTGGCCTTACATAGTGCTGGAAACCGGGAGATCGTTTTATCGCCTCAAATTCCCATGACCATTTCAGCAATAGCGGTTTTTGAGGATAAGGGGTGTTGAACATAACTCCATCGTCTGTTTCGTCCAGTATGTATTGAAGCGGATTCATGTCCGAAAGCGCGAATATCGCTGATGATTTCAATATTCGGTGAACTCCCTTGAATGCCCGCTTGATGTTTTTCACAAATGAAATAGCGCATGCGGAAATGGCGATATCGAAACTTTGGCTTTCAAAACTCGATAGAGATTCGATATCGGAAACTTGAAAATCGATGTCGACATTATTGAGCTTGGCCAACAGCTCGGCCTGCTTAATTTGTTTGCCTGAAAAATCAATCGCTGTAACTTCGGCGCCCATCTTGCTTAAAGCCACCGCATTCTGGCCGCCCCCGCATCCGAGGTCAATTACGCGCAACCCTTTCATATCTCCAAGAAGCGATAACTTCGCCTCGCCAGGGCAAAGCGGGCCGTAATGAATATTATCGCATGATATTTCATATTTACGGTTGTAATGTTCCGCGATTATGTTCCAGGATTTCTTTACATTCGCCACGATCTTAGTATATTTAATTGGCATAAAAAAAGCAATGTTTGAAACGTTTGATAATGCTCTACATTGAACAATAATAAAGTAATTGTAGCCTATAATTGAGAGCCAGCAACGAAAAGGCATAGAGAATCTGATTGGAAATACGTTTGGAGTTTCTTATAACTTCTGACCGTTTTCTACTGAGGTTAAATCCTACCTACGGGATATTAGCAACATAACATTGTAATCGGACAGTTCCAACTGACTGTCTCTTTTGGGCGGCCCTACTTTCAACAGTTTGATTGAGTAGCGGTTAAAATTCTCATGCGCTAGGCTATCATGTCCCGCCAAGCTGGTGAGATTGATTTCCCCCAGATCATTATTACCGCTTAAGATTTTTACAGCGATTTTTGCTTGACCCTGCCAAACACAGTCATAACCTTCGGGACATCGAGAATCCTCGGCAACATTTGAGAATTTGATTGAGAGGCTATCCGATTCGATAAAAGCAGTTTGGTCGAATGCAAGTTCAAAACTTTTATCGAAAGAAGCGGCAATTTGCTTTTCTCTGAATCCCTGTTTTTTGATCTGATTACCGCCTGAACAGGTATAAAATAATATCATCGCCCCGACAACGATTATTAAAATCGAGACTTGAACTAATTTCTTCATTTCAATTAATAATAACATAATGTTTGAAATAGTCAAGCCCTACGATTGAGAAAATAATGTTTGTTTATTAGAACGCCTCAAAGACAGGGGGTCGGGTTCCGGCCCCGTACCGCGTACGGGGTAAAAACCGACACAAACGTAACAGTAATTACTATTATAAATATGATATGTTAATTAGAGCAGGGGAATATAAATCACGTACTCGAGAAGACGCTGATAAAATACAATATCCGGCGTAACATAAAGTTTTTGAGTGTCGGTTTTGTGATCCTTCGGATCACCGGAACCCGGCCAGTTACGATTGGAACCCGATTTTGCGGGAGTTCACTTCTTTATCGAGGAAACGTTGCAGCCCTTTTTCGTAGTCTTCTTTGATGCGTTGGAAAACAAAATTATAGAATGATTGGTATTCGTCCTGATTATTTTCATGGATTTGGAATTCCTGGAGCGTGCCAATTCTCACAATAAATAAATCATGGCCTTTTTTCATGGCAAATGGCAGGACTACGGTTTCGTCAGGGCTTTCGGATTCTGCAGGGCAGAGGGTCAGGCCAAGGCCGAAATGCCAGTAGGTGTCATCATCGAGCAGCATTGCGGAAACCAGGGAGTATTTTTTCTTGGGGTCGACATCTCCGGCTAACGGGAAGAAGTTTATATGTTCTCGCGGGCATTCGAAATATTCGATCATTCCTTTTATCAGGCTGTTTCCGAAATCGCCGCAACAGGTTCGGTATTCGGCGTAGTGTTTTCTGGCGCCGGAGTACGCGCCGCACAGTTCTTTGAATTTGGACATTGCTTATCCTTTCTTCCATTTTCTTTTTATATAGAACTATACGGAGATGTTGATGGTTTCCGGGGGGGCTAATTTAAAAGATAAACGACCTTAGAAAATATTTGCTTAAATAGGTTGAATAATAGTTTGCCTTTTTCCGTATCTAATGACAAGGCCATCGAAAATGAAATTATGGATGTTATGGCAACAGCTTTCCAATCAACTCGGTTCAATCGGTCAAGGGCTTCGGATAGATATCTTAATCTGTCATCTATCACTTTCAATTGGTAATCATCAGGCTTAAAATTATTAACTATTTGTAGACGAAATTCATTTATGGAAAGTCTTATCTGAGCTTTTTCCTCTTCGGAGTATGGCAGAGTATCATCTTTTTCCATTTTGGCAGACGGAATGAACTCTCTTTGCTGTTCTAATTGTGCCCAAAGATCGGGAAGAGTCTGTTCGTCAATATATTCCTTAACAACATTATTAAGCCATAATGCAAATTCCTCATAAATGGTATTTATATCTACCCAATTACCCCCGAATTCATTCGTATGAAAATCGGAAAGCGGAAAACCTTTAGCAAGTACAGTATTTCTACAATCCAAATAGTTATAGCCTTCAGTAGAACAGTCCACTTCGAATCTTAAAGGGGAGTTTACATATTCAATCAAAAAATCGATGTCCTCATCATGTTCCTTGTTTAAAGCTCTGAAATTCAAGGGATCTAAACCGCATTCTTCTATTATGTCAATGAATCCATTCTTATGTTTCTTTAGAATTCCTTCACCCCATTTATTTTAGATTATCAGGATTGTTCTCATCAAGAGCCCATTTCAATGGATTTTCATTGATATAGCGCCTGATTTCATCCAAGCTTTCCTCGCTTCTAATTATATGATCATAGAACGATCTTTGCCATAACTTTACATCTTTTCCTGATAATAATTTGATATCCTTGGTAACAGCATCTTTGAATGATTTTACTGTTTTTGATAATAATCCGTAATTTTTCCTGGATGAAATTCTATTTTCTTTTGTAGGGACAGAACACTGTTCTGTCCCTACGTTCGCATAATTATTATCATTTATAACAATTATTCCGTGTATGTGATTTGGCATAATTATAAATAAATCTATATCGATATTTTCATAATGTTTTGGGATTTCTTTCAATTTATTCTTAGCGATACCGCCATATTTATTTAAGATCATATATTCATTTGAAATTGCCCCGAAAAATTCTTCTCTATCTTTTGTGCATATTGTCACATAATAATATCCGCTTGTGGAATAATCATAATCCCGCAATCGATTTGATTTTCTATTTAACTTGCGTGATTTCATTCTCCCCCCTACAATCCCAACTCTTCTTTCAAAAAACTGCCGGTGTAGCTTGTCTTTACCCCGGCGACCTTTTCCGGCTTGCCGAACGCGATAACCTCCCCGCCGCCGTCTCCCCCCTCGGGGCCAAGGTCAATTATCCAATCGGCGGTCTTGATAACGTCCATGTTGTGCTCGATCACCACAACCGTGTTGCCGCGGTCGACAAGAGTGTTCAATACGTTCAGCAGCATTTTTATGTCCTCGAAATGAAGCCCTGTTGTCGGCTCGTCGAGGATATAGAACGTATTACCCGTAGAGACTTTCGAAAGCTCCGTGGATAGCTTAACCCTCTGGGCCTCTCCGCCCGATAGAGTGGTCGCTTGCTGGCCGAGATGTATATAACCCAAGCCAACTCCGACAAGGGTTTCGAGCTTGCGTTTGACTTTGGGTATCCTATCAAAAAACTCCAACGCTTCCTCGACTGTCATGTGGAGAACGTCGGCGATAGACTTGCCCTTGTATTTTATCTCCAATGTGTCGCGGTTGTAACGGGCGCCTTTGCAGGCCTCGCACTGTACATAAACGTCCGGCAAAAAATGCATCTCGATTTTTATAATGCCGTCGCCCTCGCAAGTCTCGCACCGCCCGCCCTTGACATTGAACGAAAACCGTCCCGGGCCGTAACCGCGCACTTTGGAATCCGGAAGCTGAGAGAATATGTCTCTTATGGGCGTAAAGAGCCCCGTATAAGTGGCGGGATTGCTCCGCGGCGTGCGCCCAATCGGCGATTGGTCGATATCAATTACCTTGTCGACATTATTCAGCCCTATAACCTCGCCATAGGCAAGGGGCGGTTTCCTGGAGCCGTAAAATTGCCGGGCAAGAATTTTATAAAGCGTCTCGTTGACAAGCGTCGATTTTCCTGAACCGGACACTCCTGTAACGCAAATAAATTTCCCCAGCGGAAACTCAACCTTTATCTTTTTAAGATTATTGCCCGCCGCGCCTTTAAGAATAATCCGGCCGCCGCTTCCTTTGCGGCGTTTTTTTGGAAACGGTATCTCCAGCTTGCCTGAAAGATATTTTCCGGTTAAAGATTTAGCCGATTTCTTTATTTTTGCCGGCGTACCCTCCGCGACGATCAAGCCGCCATGCTTGCCCGCGCCCGGGCCAAGGTCGATAACATGGTCCGCCTCCTCAATGGTCTGCCGGTCATGCTCCACAACCAGAACAGTGTTGCCAATATCTCTTAACGATTTCAATGTTTCCAACAAACGGCGATTGTCGCGCTGATGAAGCCCGATAGACGGTTCATCGAGGATGTATAAAACGCCGGTAAGCCGCGAGCCTATCTGTGTTGCCAACCTGATGCGCTGGGCCTCGCCTCCGGAAAGGGTCTGCGCCGATCGTTCCAATGTCAGATAATCCAATCCGACATTAACGAGAAAGCCGAGCCGCTCGTTTAATTCTTTAAGAATCTGCTTCGATATAATTTTATCTCGCTTATTAAATTTTAAACCGCAGAAAAACTCATAAGCGTTTGCGATAGAAAATGATGTTACATCAGAAATCGATTTATTGTCAATTTTAATCGCGAGGGCCTCAGGTCTCAGCCTTGCCCCTTCGCATTCATTGCATATTTTAATCGACATAAATTTCTCGATCCAATCCCGTATTCCGGATGATTTTGTTTGCCGGTATCGCCGCCTTAGATTTCCGATAACCCCCTCAAAAACACCCAAATGTTCCCAGAGGCCGTTGCCGTCGCTGTGCTCCCATGAGAATTTGATCTTCTCACGGCCGGAACCGTACAATGCGATCTTTTGATATTTTTGGGGCAGGCTTTTAAACGGCTTCCTCAACGAGAATCCGAAATGCTCCGAAACCGCCCGAAGCATACCGAAATAATATGAACCACGCGGGACACCCCATGGTGCAATAGCCCCCTGGGCAATAGACATAGAATTATCAGGAACTACCAGGTCGGGATCAATTTCCATGTTGTAACCCAAACCGGAACAAGACTGGCAAGCTCCGAATGGAGAATTGAATGAAAACATTCGCGGCGCGGGGTCCTCGAAAGAAACTCCGCAATCCTGACAGGCGTACTTCTCCGAATAGATATGGTCAAGTTTTCCGATTTCGTTAATAATCACAAGGCCGGAACCAAGCTTCAACGCCGTCTCAAGAGAATCTGTGAGCCGTTTCTTGATACCGTTTTTTATTACTAATCTGTCAACAACAACCTCGATAGAGTGTTTTTTCTTTTTATCAAGCGGAGCAACATCTTCAATATCAGAAACTTTGCCATTTACTCGCACCCTGACAAATCCCTCCCGCTTGATCTCATCGAATATGTCGCGATATTCGCCTTTGCGTCCGCTGACAAGCGGCCCTAATATCTGAATCCTGCTGTTGGTAGGAAAGTTCATCACCGAATCGGCGATTTGCTGGACCGTTTGCTGGCTGATTTTTTTCCCGCATTTGTAGCAAAACGGTACTCCTATGCGGGCATAGAGCAATCGAAGGTAATCATAGATTTCTGTTACTGTTCCTACGGTCGAACGCGGGTTGCGTGATGATGACCTTTGCTCGATTGAGATCGCCGGAGAAAGGCCGTCAATGAAATCAACATCAGGCTTTTCCATCAGACCGAGAAACTGGCGGGCGTAGGCGGAAAGCGATTCTACGTATCGCCTCTGGCCCTCGGCGTAGATCGTATCGAATGCCAGCGAGGACTTGCCGGAACCGGATAACCCGGTTATTACCACCAGCTTGGATCGCGGGATCGTAACGTCTATGTTTCGTAAATTATGTTCCCTTGCGCCCTTGACGACAATATTAGATGGAGGCATATTCTATTATTCCTTATTATCTGTTTCCGTTAGCTTACTGCACATAAGTGCATTATATTTAAACAAAGTTTCTTTGTCAAGTTCTGCCTAAATACAAAATTGACAAACATTCATATTACCCTACTCTTCTGGTTTCGAGTTTGTGAAAAACGAAGCCAACCAACAAATATAATCAAATCTCAGCCCGGTGGCAAGTTTGCTTCTGGGGAAAATGAAATATAGCGATGAGTCCATGTACTATGTTGAATATAAATATCTTGACAAAATATCGATAATTTTATAAATTATTAATGGATTTTGTGGGGAGACGAAGTCCCTCTTTTTTTGGACTTTTCCGGGTTGTGTTGAAAGCGCCATAGGTACAAAGGACTGTCTTGATTAATTGTTACATGGCTACGTTTTATTCTAATGAAATCGGATTAAACCTAAAATAAGAAATTGCTGAAATCGAGATTAAATTGAAGGAGAGCGAAATGCATCAGCGATACTTTTTTCTAATGATATTAATCGTATTTCCAGCATTAATTCAGGCGCAAACCCCGCAAGTAACTTCTACTTCGCCCGATCAAAATGAATTGGATATCTCAATATCCAGCGATATTATGGTAACTTTTGATATGGCAATGAATCGGAGCACCATTAACTCAAATTCATTTATGGTCAGCGGCATGTTATCCGGTTTCAGTTCAGGCGTAATCACTTTTAATGGCCCGTCGACAACGGCTACGTTCAACTCAAATACCGACTTTTTTTATGGAGAATTGGTAACAGTTGTTCTTACTACCGGCATAGAATCCTCCTCCGGAACCCCGATTGACGGTTATGTCTGGAGCTTTACAGTCGAAGCACCGAGCGGGGCAGGCACTTTCAATCCAATTACCAATTATTCCCTTGGTACAACCTATAGCGGTAATATATTCGCCGCGGATTATAATAATGATGGTTACGCGGATATAGCCACTACCAGCGGCGGTGATATTTTCTCAGGCGGTGATTATATCTTCTCGGTCATGCTAAACGACGGTAATGGAGGTTTTAATCCTGAAGTCAATTATTACACCGGCCCTACACCCGATTGGATAGTCGCCTCCGATGTAGATCTGGACGGTGATCTGGATCTTATTGTCGGGAAGCCTGAGATTTTCGTTCTGCAGTGGATGGTCTTTTTTAATGCGGGCAATGGTACATTCCCAAGTTCGCAAACTTACGACTTGAGCATAGAAGCACATTGGGGATTCGCTTCGGATTTCAATGATGATGGGTATCCGGATCTGGCAGTTTCAAGCGGCGGCCAGTCGGAAATAACAGTTATGATGAACGATCAAACCGGGAGTTTTGTGAGTCCAGTAGCCTATCCGACACCCTTGACGACCTCTTCTATAACAGGCGCAGATTTTGACAACGATGGAGATGTGGATTTAGCTTCGAGAAATACCTATTCGGTGACGATATTTTTTAATAACGGGAATGGAAGTTTTTCCAATTTCAGCAATTATAATATGAGTGGGTTATCGCGAGCGCATCAAGCGGCTGATTTGAATGGCGACGGATTTGTGGACCTGATAAGTGGCAATACTTCTCAGATTTTCATCCTAATTAATGATGGCAACGGGGGATTCCCGACGGAAGTATCATATCCGGTTGGCGGCAGTTACAATGCTTTCGTCTCTTTGGAAGTCTCCGACTTCGATGGAGACGGAGATATTGATGTCGCCGCGGGGTTCGAGGGGTATTCGCAATCTGTTGTCGAAATCTACGCAAACGACGGGAATGGAATACTGAGTCTGCCCGTTTCATATTCCGGCAACGGCGGTGGTGGGGGAATGTTTGCCACTGATTTTGATAATGATGGCGATCCTGATATAGCAGTAAGAGATAGCCGGCTAATCGACCCCGATCATATTTTCTTCTACTGGAATGAAGGGCCGCTTCCATGCGCGTATATTGTAGGCGATGTCAATAACAGCGGTTCGTATAATGGGCTGGATGTTACTTATGGAGTCGCCTATTTTAAAGGCGGACCGGACCCAATTTGCGGCCCTTGCGATTGTCAACCTAATCCAACCTTTTGGGCTTGCGGTGATGTCAACGGCAGTTGCTCATATAATGGCCTTGATATTACCTTCGGCGTAGAATTTCTGAAGATGAATCCTAATAATCCGGAGTTAATACCCTGCTCGGATTGCCCGCCGAATTGATTAATATCATACGGCGCCGGACAGCATTGAAGATTGAAAATAAGCTTGCAATCTTCAGTTATTAACATATTTTATTATTAACAAAACAGGCCGATAATGGCAAGGGGAGTCTTCGTTTCCCTGGAGAGAAGCATGATCAATATTTGCAGATTTACAATTCTATTTTTCATCGTGGCTTTTGGGTCTACCTATTCAGCGATTATAAATGTGCCTTCGGACTATCCCACAATCCAACAGGGAATAGACGCAAGCTCGGATGGCGATACGGTACTGGTTGCGGATGGCGTTTACACTGGAATGGGCAACCGGAACATAGCTTTCGATGGAAAGGCAATCGTACTGCGATCCATAAACGGGCCCGATAACTGTATTATCGACTCTGAATCGGGGCCATGGGAACCCCAAAAGGGCTTTTATTTCATTGGAGAAGGACGCTCAACCGTTCTGGACGGTTTCACTATTAAAAATAGCGGAAGTAGTCAAACCTGTATGAACTTGCCCGGAGGCGCAATATACTGCGAGGGTTCGCCGACAATAAAAAACTGTATTATTATTGATAACCTGACCGCCAACAACAATTGCAGGCTCTCCGGCGGCGGCGGAATTTATTGTCTGTTGGGATCGCCATTAATTGTAGATTGTGTTTTTGAGAATAACAGAAGCGCGGATTTTGGCGGCGCCATAAATTGTAATGATGCCTCTCCGATATTTACGAACTGTGATTTTATTAATAATTATTCCCCCTTGGGAGCGGTAATTAGCTCCGATTATTCACAGATAAATCTAAATAACTGCTCAATTATAAATAATATCGCTGATTTTGGCATAATTTCGCTCACAAGCTTCTCAGAAGTTATAGCTGTAAATTGTACAATTTCTGATAATCTTTCCGATAGCTCAGCGGTCGTTTACCTGACATCTTTTGACACTTTCTCGGCTTTGAACAGCATATTATGGAATGCATCACAGCCGGAGATCGAGGCGGACACAAGCTCGGCTGTCTCAATCTCATATTCTGATATCCGAGGCGGCTGGCCCGGAGTTGAAAACATTGATTGCGACCCCTTGTTCTGTGATCCCGGAAACAACGATTACAATCTTTCAGCCATATCATGCTGTAATAGCGCGGGCGATAATGGGGAATATATTGGTAGTTTGGGAGTTGGCTGCGGCGCGATAATTGGAACTATATCAAACTCTGGCGGCGCCCCAATCGAGGGCGTTTCCATATTTTTAATGGGATCTGAATATTATACCCAATCCGGCCCTAACGGAGAATACTTGTTCCCAAGTGTAATGCCTGATACTTACAGCGTTTTGTTTTCGCATGCTGATTTCAGGGACACCATAATAAGCGGAGTAGATATTTCCGTTCTTTTGCTTATTTTCGATTTGACCATGATGGAATCGGGGCCATGCGGTTATTATATTGTCGGCGATGTCAACGGCAGCGACAGCTACAACGGCCTCGATGTTACTTTCGGTGTTAGCTTTTTCAAGGGCGGTTCTCTTCCGATGATTGAGTGTGAATGCGGGCAAACCGGGACTTGGTATGTCGGTGGCGATGTCAACGGCAGTTGCTCTTACAATGGACTTGATATCACATATGGGGTATCATATTTCAAAGGCGGAGATGCGCCTGTGCCTTGTCCAAGCTGTCCGCCGGAATAAAACACAAAATTATGGTATCGCGATTAGTAAAATTTGACGGGAAAAATAAATTCTAAGACACAAGAGGAGATTACCATGAAATTCACAACATTGATTCTCGCCACATTTATATTGCTAAGTTTTTACGTTATCAGTTTCGCCCAAGCTCCGGATACTCTCTGGACAAGGACCTACGGCGGAGAAAGAAATGACGTAGCTTATTCGGTACAGCAGACTGATGATATGGGCTATATTATTGGGGGATATACATATTCCTTTCCAATTGGAAACTGGAACATGTATCTAATCAAGACGGACTCACTCGGTGATTCTGTGTGGGCAAGAGCTTATGGAGGTTCCCTCAACGATTATGGAACATCGGTCCAGCAGTGCTTTGACGGCGGCCATGTTATTTCGGGCCGAACTAATTCGTATGGGAATGGCGGCCTCGACAGTTATGTAATCAAAACCGACCCCAATGGCGATACCTTATGGACGCGAACGTATGGCGGGGCCCTTGATGATTATGGCACCGAGATGAGGCAGACTGCGGACAGCGGCTATGTAATAGCTGGCCGAACTGCGTCATTCGGAGCGGGATCAATGGATGTCTATATGATAAAAACCGATGCTAACGGGGATACGCTTTGGATGAAAACGTTTGGCGGCGGAGATTATGATGTCGCTTATTCGGTCAAACAAACACTTGAGGGCGGATATATCCTTTCTGGAAGAACAAGATCTTTCGGAACCGACAGCACTTTTGACGCCTACCTTATTAGGACCGACGCGAACGGCGATTCAATATGGACACGAACGTATGGCGGCGGCGGATATGATATTGCGCGTTCCGTATTACAGACGACTCCTGATAGCGGATTCATATTCGCGGGGCGAACGGGGTCCTATGGAGCGGGCGCGGAAGATGCCTACTTAGTGAAGACGGATTCCGACGGATTTGTGATTTGGGAACAATATTTTGGAGGAATAAATGACGATCGGTTTGTTGCTGTTCAACAATCGACTGACGGAGGTTTCATCGCTGTAGGATTTACCGAGTCATTCGGTGTTGATAGCACGGCTATTTATATTGTCAGGACAGACTCTGCGGGCGATACTATATGGACTAAGGTTATTGGTGGAAATAACAGAAATTTCGGGCGTGCCGTAAATCTTACATCAGATAACGGATATATCATTGCTGGATATACAAGCTCATCAGGGGCGGGCCGTTTAGACTCCTATTTATTACGACTGGGTTGTGTTTATGTTATCGGCGATGTCAACGGCAGCGACAGCTACAACGGCCTCGATGTTACTTTCGGTGTTAGCTTTTTCAAGGGCGGTTCTCTTCCGATGATTGAGTGTGAATGCGGGCAAACCGGGACTTGGTATGTCGGTGGCGATGTCAACGGCAGTTGCTCTTACAATGGACTTGATATCACATATGGGGTATCATATTTCAAAGGCGGAGATGCGCCTGTGCCTTGTCCAAGCTGTCCGCCGAATTAATAGAATTATCATTTCCTATCTATGAAGTTTATGCTTGACCATCGAAAGAAATAAGATATATTAATGTTGAGTTGACGGTAACCTCCATATTTACAGGGAGATACAATGAAAAAGATTTTGATCATGTTTGTATTGATTACCGCGGTTTCGAGCGTTGCTTTTGCCCAGTCGCGATGTTTAACTCCGGAATTCGAGCAAGTGCGTAAACAGCTTTATGAAAAATACGGCCAACCCCAGCCGAGGTTTCGATTGGAGACCACCGATCATTCCGTTGGCGACACAATGACTTTCTGGCGCTGGGATTTGTCTGTTATGCCGCCGGTATGGATACTGGAACCGGCAACCTGCCGGGCGGTTACTGACTACAGCTATGTCTTTATCGCTGATGACCAGTGGAACGTACATATCGATTCCGCCGATGTCGCACAGGCGGCCTATTACTGGGAAGACGGTACCTATATCGATTCTACGATGGGAATTTACGAACTGGACACCCAGAATTTCGGCCCCCCGCCCGATATGCTTGATAACGACGACCATATTTATATCCTTTATAGCGGTCTGGGATCATACAACGGAGTTGTTTTCGACGGGTATTTTTCCATTTTCAATGAATACACCGAAGAGGAAGCTCAAGGCATGGGCGGGCACTCCAACGAGGTGGAGATGTTCCACATGTCATGTTACCCCGGCAACCCGGTTTCGCCCATAAGAATCTCCGTGCTGGCACATGAGTTCGAGCATATGATTCACTGGGGTTTTGACCCCAATGAGGAAACATGGGTTGACGAGGGCTGTGCCGAATACGCCATGCTACTTTTCGGCGTACCCGATCCGCTTATCATTTTTCCTGATCACCCGGACGATGATCTCACCGTATGGGGAAACCAGTTTTTGGATTATGTTCAAACATTTATGTTTTTCACTTATGTCGCCGATCACTACGGCGGCGCGAGTACCTTAACCGATATCGTTGCCGAACCGCAGAATTCTATTTATGGAATTGAGACCGTGCTGTCCAATCTCGGCTATACCGAGACCTTCGCGGACCTGTTTGTCAACTGGACCATGGCCAATTATTATCATGGCTACATGATTCCATACGCAATTTACGACAGCCTATATATTTATTTTTCAATAGATCCGCCTAATTTTGCTGTTTCGAATGTACATTCGGTTTATCCGGTTGGCCCAATTTATGGAAACGTCAGCCGCTGGGGGGCGGATTATATCGTCTTTGGGATCGATGGACCGACAGTATTAGATTTAGAATTTCAGGGAAATCCGATCTATGATTACGGGTTAGCAGTTTTCCCCACGTACATCCCGGACGAATTTCAGGCTGAAAGAGTTTTTCCCGATAGCACCGGGTATTGGCAACATACTTTCTGGCAGGTAGGATCGTTTAGCGGTACCGCATTTATGGTCTCCGCTCTCGGTGGCCCGACGACAACGAGCTACCAATACAGCGCAGATATCACTACTGGCATTCAAGAAAATTCAATCGTCCCGTCTGAAATTTCCGTATTGAGTTGCTACCCCAATCCATTCAACGCGACGGCGATGATAACCTATTCGCTTTCCGAAGAATCAAATGTTACGATTTCAGTTTTCAATATCATGGGACAAAATATCGCGACCCTATCCGACGGCATACAGCAAGGGGGTGAACACAGCGTTGTCTGGAACGCCGCCGATCTTCCCTCCGGTGTCTATTTCGTTAGGCTGAGCACAAGTAATTTCGCCGAAACTAAGCGAATGATATTATTAAAATAAACCTGTTGACCTCAGGTTAGAATCAAAATAGCTTATATCCATGTTCTGTTTTGAAAGGCCGGTCTTATGCTTGCCAATTTAGTATCGTTGATAAGAGTGGCGCTGGTGTTCCTTGCCATCTGGATGTTTACGCTGGGCTTTTATCAGAGGCTTTCGGCAACGATTTTAACCATTATCATAATCTATATGGATTCCCTCGACGGTTATATCGCCCGCAAACTGAACATGGCCTCCGATTTCGGCGCTCTATTGGATATCGCCGGCGACCGCATAGTAGAGGCCACATACTGGATATTTTTCGCATGGCAGGGGCTTTTCAGCTTTTGGGTCCCGGTAATAGTGGTTACACGCGGATTTATGACCGATCTTATCCGCAGCGCGGCATTCGCCGACGGCAAAACGCCGTTCGGCAATAAGACGCATTTGCGGTCCGGCCTGGCCCGGTTTATTGTCGCCAGCAGGTTTTCCAGGGGATTATACGGCGGGGCCAAGGTTGTAGCCTTTGTCTGGCTCGGCATTTATATGACACTGCTATCGGGAAACCAGTATTATTCATGGGGACTTTCAAATAATTTCCTTCAAATAATCTTGTATATTGGCAAAGTGCTTGTTTACATCACCGTTGTAATGTGCGTGGTCAGGGGAGTCCCCGTGCTCTGGGAATCAAGGCACTTGCTGCTGGCGAAAAAATATCCATGGAAAAATCCAGACTAATTATATTTGACATAGACGGTACTTTATTACCGGGAACATCCTGCGAACGGATGTTCTTTAAGTATCTGTTGAAAAAGAAAATACTTCATCTATCAAATTTGCTTTATTTCTGGCTTCGCGGTGTTGCCCTGGCGCGAAATGGAAAATCTTATATAATAAAAGCAAACAAGGGATATCTTCGGGGCTTTGAAACTGAATACATAACAGAAATAGGATTAAGTTATTTTAATAACAACATTCCGCCATTAATTTCAACGAATGGCGTTACCCGGCTTAAAAACCATCAAAAAAACGGCGAGAAAGTAATATTGTTATCAGGAATGCCGGAGTTTCTTTTGAAAAACTTCGCGAATTATTTGGATGTAGATGAGTATTATGGAAGTGTAATGGAAATTAAAGAGGGCCGTTTAACGGGGAAAACGATAGGCGTATTTCCTCTCGCCAAAGGCAAAGCCAAAATAGCGAAGCGAGTTCTTGAAAAGCATAATTTCAACTGGCCGCAATTGACAACATACGCCGATCACTATTTAGACCGCTTCCTGCTGGAAAAAGCGGGAGAGCCTATAGCGGTGAACCCCCATGAAAAACTATTGCCAATTGCCAGAAGTAACAATTGGCGGATAGAATATTTTCAATAGAAAAGGTGTCGGGTTTCTCATCCCGCTAAAGCGGGATTCGGAACGCCGACCTACAACTACCCAGTGTTCGTCGTGGCGTCTGACCCGGACGCTTCTATCGGTCAGCTTAACGTGCGCGGCAGACCTCCCGGTCTGCCCGTAAAGGGGCACACGAGGACGTATGCCGCCCACCAACAATTGGGGGATAGAATATTTTAAGTAATACAATCAGCTAAACCATTTTCGGCCGCGGGCGTAATCCCTAAGCTCCGATTTGAAATCAGGATGGGCTATTGAAATTAATAACTCGGCCCGCTCGCCTACCGATTTGCCGTGAAGGTTTACCGCGCCATATTCGGTTGCCACCCAATGCACATCTCCTCGGCTTGTCGTAACTCCCGTGCCTTCGGGAAACATCGGCGTAATCCGCGAAAGAGTCCCTTCTTTCGCTGTTGAAGGCAGGGCTATTATCGGTTTCCCTCCTTTGGAGTGGGCCGCGCCGCGGATAAAATCTACCTGGCCTCCAATTCCTGAATAAAAATAAGGGCCAAAGGAATCCGAGTTTACCTGCCCCGTAAGGTCAACAGAGAGTGCGGAATTGATCGCTATCATTTTATCATTTCGGGCGATAATAAACGGGTCGTTGACATATTTTGACGGATGCAATTCGATTAGAGGGTTATTATCGGCAAACTCGAAACAATGATGGGTCCCCAGCATGAAGCTGGCTACTATCTTGCCGGGATGAAGTGTTTTCTTTTCATTGTTCACAACCCCTGCCTCGACAAGATCTATAACGCCGTCGGAGAACATCTCGGTATGTATCCCCAAGTCGTTTTTGTCGTCTATGCTGCAAAGCACCCCGTCGGGAATTGATCCGATTCCCATTTGCAGGGTCGAGCCGTCCTCGATAAGGCTTGCAATATGTCTGCCAATAGAGCGCGAGATATCGTTCGGCTTCCCTTGAGGCAATTCCAGGATAGGGGCCGAATGCTCAACGAGATAAGTGATTTTTTTCAGATGTATAAAATTATCGCCCATTATGCGCGGCATTTCAGGGTTCACCTGCGCGATAACGCATTTTGCCGCGTTAGCCGCGGATTTTGTTGTTTCAACACCGACTCCAAACGATAAGAACCCGTGCTCGTCCGGCGGCGAACAATGTATCAGCGCGACATCTATCGGAAGTTGGCCGGAGGTGAAAAGATCGTCCACCTCGGACAGGAAAATATGGGTCTGGTCGGCTCGGCCTTCGTTAACAGCTTCTCGTACATTCGCTCCGGTAAATAATGAACGGTGGCGAAAATGTCCGTTCATTTCGGGTTTTACATAATCGGCAGTTCCCACAGTCAATAGATGCACGATCTCAACATTTTCAAGGGAGTCTTTTCTGGCCGTTAATTCTTTTACGAGATGTTCGGGTTCCGCGCAGCCCGGATGTATATAGACGCGGTCGCCTGATTTAATAATTTTTAACGCTATATCGCCGGTTACTTTTTTTCTCTCGTAAAGATCAATCCACTTCATTCCTCATCACTCCCCATAATATTATCAAGAGAAAACAGTTCCTTTTTAAATTTTTTACTGATAGCGGAATTTGTTACTTTGCCGTCATGAGTATAGACTCCCTTTTGCAGACCGGTATCGGCTTTCAGCGCCTTAATTAGGCCATTATCTGCGATAGATTTTATATAAGGCAAAGCCGCGTTGGAAAGAGCGTATGTTGCCGTGCGTCCGACATTCGAGGGCATATTCGGCACGCAAAAATGCGTTACGCCATGTTTTACAAACGATGGAGTATGCCAGTTTGTCGGCCTTGATGTTTCAATACATCCGCCCTGATCAATCGAAACGTCTATTATCACCGAGCCCGGTTTCATATTCTCGACTAAACTTTCACTGACAAGCTTGGGCGTCTGCTCACCATGAATAAGAGCGGCGCCAATTAAGACGTCCGCGAATGATATTACTTTTTCAAGATTATATTGATATGGCAGAAAGGTAACAACCTGCTTGTTAAAAATCTCGTTTGCGTAGCGGAGCCTGTCCAGATTCGAATCGAGCAAAACAACATTGCAGCCTATGTTCTTTGCGTTCCTGGCGGCATTCAATCCGACAATGCCCGCGCCAAGTACTATAACTGTCGCTGGCGGGATGCCCGCGCCGCCTCCCAAAAGAATACCGCGTCCGCCGCCTATATTTGAAAGATAGTAACTTGCTATCGGAAGTGACATCTGACCTGCAAGTTCGGACATGGGCGTAAGAAGCGGGAGGTCCCCCTTGTCATTTTCGATAACTTCAAATCCGATTGCGGTCATTTTTTTTTCAAGCAGGATATCTAATCCTGCTTTGCCCGCGGCAACAAGATGAAGTGAAGAAAATATGATTTGCTCATCTGTCATTAGTTCATATTCTTCCTGGGTCGGCGGGAATATTTTCAAAAGTATCCGGCCCCGCATAAAAGCCTCGTCCTTGGAATAAACTATTTTTGCCCCGACCGACAGATATTCCTCGTCCGTAAAACCGGCTCCTGTCCCCGCGCCGCTTTCTATAAAAACATTATGTCCGGATATCACCAGAGAATGTACTCCCGCTGGCGTAAGCGCGACCCGGTTTTCGTAGTGATGTTCTTCTGTGGCGATACTAATATCCATCATTTCTCTCCTTGTTTCACATAGCATAAACCCAAGTAATAATAACTTCTTGTATGTCAATCTTCAAGAGATCAGGAGTTTCCCCGATTTTTTTTAGGGTGGCAGGAGGTTCAGCTGGTTTTTGGG
>CAZKYQ010000037.1:3891-19535 GCA_964556975.1 uncultured Ignavibacteria bacterium | reverse complement strand
ATATTATTTCGCGGCTAAATTCCTGAAATGGAAAAATGCGGCCGAATATTGTTCTGAGATTAAAGATGCAGAAGCTAGTTTTGCTTTTGGCCATCCAAGCGCATTGGAGATTTTTTCTGATTTCATATTGGAGTGGGAAATCGAAGTGAAATTTCAAGGGGTTATCACCGGAGGGGAAATTCTTACAAATATTGTGCGTGCTAAAATCGAAAAGGCGATGAACGCCAAAGTCTACGATCTATACCGGTATGCTTTTCCGGCAGTTAGTATGGGCCAATGCTGTTACTGTGACGGTTATCATCTGTTTTCGGAAAACTGTTTTCTGGAGCTTATCGATTTAAACGGCGATCCCGTGACAGAGCAGGGCAAGGTCGGCAGACTTGTGGTAACGAATTTTTCTAACAGGACCTTGCCGCTAATTCGGTTTGATACAGGGGATTTGGGCATATATGATGGAAGTCAGTGCGATTGCGGCCGGGGCATGCCAAAGATCGTACGGAAAATCGCCGGATCTCATGATGAACTGCTGATCGACGCAAAAGGGAAATATCTGTCGCCGGGCGTATTGCAGACAACAATGAGCGAGGCGGGCTTTCAAGCAATAAAATACCAGTTAATTCAAAATAGCAGAAATAAGTTCAAATTAAAATTAGTCCGTAACTCCGAATATGGCAGTGAAGATTTGAACAAGATTAAATCCATGCTCATAAATCGATTGGGCGAAGGATCAGAGATTGAAATCGAATCTGTTGGCAGCATGAATCAAGAAGCAAGCCGCGTTAGGCCGATCATAAGGGAGTTCAATCCCCAATGAAAACGTTCATTTGCAATGATTTATTAAAAGGGCGGAAAGAATTAATTATCCGCCAATTTACGGCCGGGAGGTCATTATGATCAACATTGTGATAAACGCCTTAAATGTGAAATCGCATAGTGAAGTTTCGAAGCTGAATAATCTTGTTGAATGGTTTGGGGCTATCGCTTTCGATAGACAATTTCTGTTGCTTGCAAGAGAAAGTCAAAAAGATCTGTTTGCCCCGCATCCGGGGAATTTCGAGTTTCAATTTTATAAATATCCCTCTCATCATAGTAATACAAACAATATCTGGCTGGAAGACTTGCTTAAAACAAGGCTTGCAAATATTGATTATGGTTTGCTGTTTGAATTTGACGGGCCGGTGTCATTGGATTTTAATTGCCCGAAGGTTTCGCTGGTTGGCGCTTATGATCTTGCCGGTTTTAGAGGCGATATCGGCGAACGAAATTTCCAAAAATCTAAACTCAAGTTTATTAAAAAGGCTGAGTACGGGAATATAAACAAAATTAACGGCGTTATATTTCCATCCCAATTAATTCAACGCAATATCTCTACAAGATTAAAAGACGCCAAGCTCAAAACAACAGCAATATATCTCGGCGGCCCTGAAATTGCCAAGTTGAATGAACGGCGCGTTTTATCCCAATATAAAATTAAAGAAAGGTTTTTAACCGCGGTTGTTTCCTCGACCCATACGAAAGAGCTTTCCGGCGCTTTAAAATCGTTCTCTATCGCTTTTGGCGATGTCGAAAACAGCCCTGACCTCGTTTTAGCGGGAATGGGCGATGATCCCGGCGATGTCAGCAAAATCCTGAAAGCTATTTCCAGCGCGCCAAACGCCGAATCGATAAAATATATAGGGAACGTCTCCAGCGAAATATTATCCGCCTTACTTAAGAAAACCAATGCCCTTATTTTACCGGTAGAAACCGAAACAAATACGGAAGTTTTGGTATCAGCTTTAAAGTGCGGATGCGCAATAGTATGTTCCAATAGCGGCGCGCTGCCGGAAATAGCAGATGGGGCGGCATTGTATTTTGATACTAAGAACATTTCTGATCTCGCCTTTAAATTGAAATTACTATTAGAAGATTCTGATCTAAATATCTTTTTGAGAAATCAAGCATTAGAGAGATCAAAATATTTTTCCGGGCGGAATGTCGCGGCAAGAATGATTTCATTTTTCGATGAAGTATTGCAAGATCAAGAAAAACCTGCTAAAACAATGGAAAATATCCAAGAGTACTAAATTACCAAATTTCCTGCCAATAGACAGAAAAATATTATATTGTTATTAACGCTATCCCATAAAGATCGCAAAATTTTGCAATAACGCAAACTTCCGTTTCAAAATGAAACTATAGCTAATTAATTCGTTTTGCGATCCGAATTATAGAAACTATCGGGGGTGTTTTTATGTCCTGCGCCTCCGAACATCGAAGCGGTAATATAAGGTTAGGAGAGGCGAAAATATGCTGCGGGAGAGAATGGATCTATTTCGAAGATTAGTATATATAGCCGACTTATGCATTGTCGCGTTGAGCTTCCAGCTATCTATTATAATTAACGATATTCGGCTGGAAGTTAACATAAATATATTCGATGCTGAAAACATGATTCTTCCATCTTTAATAATCTGGGGCATTGTACTCTGGTTACACAGGCAATTTTATAGCGTCAGATTAAAAAGCATGGCAGAAATTATTAGATTGCTTTTTAAGATAACGGTAATATCATCCGGGCTGCTTCTGGCGTTCATGTTCATGACCGGCTACTTCGGCGAGAGCCGTTTTCAAATTATCATGTTTTCATGTATGAGCTTTATCCTTTTAGCCGGTTTTAAATTGAGCATAACATATCTTTTATATTATTTCAGGTCTAGGGGTCTTAATATTCAAAATGTTCTCATTGTGGGGACATGTTCTCAAGCAAAGAAATTCGCGGATAAGATTGCGTTGAATCTTCATTTGGGCTGGAAAATAATCGGCTTTTTGGATTGGGTCGCCAAGCCCGGCTTGTGGAGATATAATGATATCCCCTGCATAGGCAATCTTAATGATTTGGCCAAAATCCTGAAAGGGAATCAGGTCGACTGGGTAGTCTTCGCGGTAGGCAGAAAGTATCTTGAGAAAATTGAGAAATCTATCGAAATCTGCGAAGAGATGGGAGCCAACGCTGCCGTGCTTGCTAATTTTTTCCCGGCAAGAAATGCCCGTAGAAAAATCGATATCTTTCTTGATTTTCCTGTTATTTGCTACAATAACGGCCCTCGAATGGAATTTCCGCTGGCTATTAAGAACATCGTCGATAGAGCTTTGGCTTTATTGGGAGTTATTGTTGCTTCGCCGATAATGATATGCGTTGCCGCCGCCGTAAAATTATCATCAAAAGGGCCTGTTATTTTTAGGCAGGAGAGGCGGGGCTTGAACGGGAAAAAATTTACTATTTATAAATTCAGAACCATGGTCTCAAATGCCGAAGAGTTAAAAGAAGGACTGATTGATAGAAATGAAGTGGATGGGCACGCCTTTAAAATGACAAACGATCCCAGAATTACAGCGATAGGCAATTTTCTGCGAAGAACATCGCTCGATGAGCTTCCCCAGTTATTTAATATTCTTAAAGGAGACATGTCCATTGTAGGCCCGAGGCCGCCGCTGCCGACCGAGGTTGAATGCTACGATCATTGGCAAAGGCGAAGGCTTTCTATGAAGCCGGGCTTAACCGGATTATGGCAGGTGAACGGCCGGTCCAACGTCTCTTTTGACAGATGGATGGAGCTTGATTTGAATTATATCGACAACTGGTCTTTATGGGAAGATACAAAGATACTTGCTAAAACAGTCCCGGCTGTATTGAGAAAAACGGGCGCGAAATAAAACTAACAGAATGAATAATATGAAAGTTATAGCGAATCAAATAAAAATGAAAACTAATAATCCTCCAATTTCTAATACACAAGAAAACCTTGCGCTTGAGGGCGTGGCAATCGGATTTATTGATTCGTTTATTATAGGGTTGTCATATTATTCAGCCTTTATTTTGCAAAAACTGTTATTTGATTTTCAGAGCCGCCAGTTTTTGATCGGGCAAAAAGAACTTATTCAGATGAGCGCGGGAATAGCGTTTTGCTACGCTTTTATTTTCGTATTGCGAAAAGGATATCTAAAAAGCGGCTATACGGCCTTGTCAAAAGCAATAAAGCAATCTTCACGGTTTACTGCCGAATGCTACGTTTTATATCTCGCGATGCTATTTCTTGTAAAGGACATCAATTTTACATCGGCCCGGTTAGCGATAGGCGTAGGCTTTATAATTAGCCTGGTTCTAATTTCACTGGTTAGGCTTTGCTATCAGCAAGTTTTGAAAACATCAAACAATCAGGCTAATCTTAGAAAAATAACTTTCAAGGGATTTAAAGGATCGGAGAGGGTAGAAAAAACGGTCGATTTTCAATTGACTCATAGTAACGAAAACCTGGGGAATAAGCGCGATATTTTCAAGATTGACAGTCCCGGTGATGCATTCACTATAAGGTTCCCGGAAGATATTGCCCGGCTTAAGGATACGGCAAACGTAAGCGAACTTTTTGTGGAAGCGGAGAATCTTTCTATTGATAATGTCCTCAAGGTTGTGGAGATGGCCGGAGATCGAAAGATAAAAGTAGTAATTACGCAACCCAGTAAAAATGAACCGAGCCTTAGCGAAGTCTAATAAATTCTTGATCCAGCCGTATTTTATAGATGATTTGCCCATAATTTCTTCTCAAATAGTAAGCTTATGGCAAAAATAGCCGATAATTATTAGGAAAAAGATCGTTGTTGTAAATCAACGAAAGACGGCAAGATAAAATTGTAAAGAGTTTTAGGCACCACCATAATGTTGGGGGTTTTAGAATGAAAAAGATAATTTTAGCGGTAACCATCGTAAGTTTATTATGCCTTCCGGCGTTTTCGGCGGATTTCCTTAACAGCGCAAGGGGCTCCGGTATCGGTTTTTCATTTTTTGTGCTGGGTGATGATCCTTCCGGGGCGTTATATAACCCGGCATCGCTTGGATATATTGCAGGGTGGCAGTCACAGATTATGTATAACAAGAAAGATAATTACGGTTATCTCCAATCGGGTGAAAATCCTTATTACGGCCTTTTGGGAGCAGTATTCAACAAGCCGGAATGGGGCTCATTTTCGCTTAACGCGATGCAAACCGGTTCGTTTTTCGAGACAACTAGCATTCCGACCGTCAACTATTTAGCGGTTTCATTCGGCAGGGAGTTTTCTCCGGGACTATCTTTTGGGACTTCGATGAAATATTTAGGCGAGTACGGCTTTCTCGAACGCTCAGCATTCGATTTTGATTTAGGAGCCACTTATAGATCCAATGAGGGCATAATTCTCGCGATTGCCGGCGAAAATATTGCCAGATCTGAACTTACTCCGACTTATCTGGGAATTTCAGAAAAATTACCGCGGCGCGGAAGGTTGGGGGGGGCCTATATAGTGGATTCCGAGATTTTCCAGGCGGCCTTTCTATTGGCGGGCCAGATAGAAGAATCCGGCATTTCAGAAAAATATACAACTTCGCTTTTTAATCTCGGCTCTGAATGGTGGTTTAACAGGTTTGAAAAAATCTCATTTGGCGCCCGTTTGGGATACACTTTCGGGCAAGGCGTGTATAACGACGTAAAAAGCGATTTTACAGGGCCAGCCGCGGGGCTTTCAGTAAATTTCAAAACAGGTACAAACAATTTCAGATTGGATTACAGTTGGGAAGCATTTCCTTACAAGACAAATGACGGCTCTACTCCTGGCAGCCATTATATAGCGTTTAATTTTGGCTGGGGCGGCGTTCCGGAATATAAGAGTCGCGAATATGACGAAGAATACTTTGAAAATCCTCCCGCTGAACCCGAGGCGCTTAATCCTCCATCACGTGAAGAAAAAATCGCGAATGAAATCGACAGCGATACGGATTTTGAGACGTGGAAATATGAGAAGTATACGGTCGATATGAACGTGGCGGATATATCATCTTTGGATTTTAAAAGAATTGTATTCTATTTGCGGCCTCAACAGATAATTAAAACGGTCCAATGGAAGTTGTATATTTTCAAAGCAAAAATTAAAAATTGGGATGATGTAGAAATTGACCGTTGGGCCCTGAAAACAATTGCGGGTAAAGGACTGCCGCCGATAAATGTAGTGTGGGATGGTATTACCATTGACGGCAGAATGCTTCCGCCCGGAAAATATTATTATATCCTCACGGCCGAAGGCAAACATGGCCAGAATTTCGCCACAAAGTGGCATAGCTTTAAATTGGAATAGCTGCGCGTTTTAAAGGGGGAGCGCCGTCTATGTTTTGTAGGCGGCGTTTTTTTATTATAAAAAAACCCCCGCCCATCTGGGCAGGGGTTTCAAGAAACGATTTTGCTTTATTTATTTCAGCATGATCATCTTCCGGGTCATTTGGAAATCTCCAGCTTCTATGCTGTAGAAATAAACTCCCGAAGCGACCGGCTTGCCGGAACTGCCGCTGCCGTCCCACGTAACCGTTTGATATCCGGCGTTTAATTCGCCTGATACAAGCGTCTTTACCTGCCGTCCAAGCAGATCGAAAACAGTTAGCTTTACTTCGCCTGATCTTGGAAGAGCGAAACTGATTTCAGTCGAGGGGTTAAACGGGTTCGGGAAATTCTGATCAAGCGCGAATGCCGTAGGAATATTGCTGGCAATATCGTCTATTCCAACAATGCCTGAAACCGTTAACGTGCATATAACTGATACAATCGTATTAACCGGGTCGTTTGAAGTAACCTCAACATATCCTGCATATTCGCCTTCATCGAGTTCGGCCGCGTCAAAAGTGACAGTAATATCATCGCTTGAATCCGGCTCGGTGTTGCCGGAAGCGGGGTCAACGGCAAGCCAGAATACCGGCATCCTGAATTGGACAGCGAGACCGTCTGCCGCGTAGTTCTGATTATATGCGACTTCAAGACCAATCGAACCGTCGGCGTTTTCAATTCCCACAGTGTTTGAATTTAGCGTGCCGCTTACACTTAAGTACTGGAATGTAATGTTTCCATCTGCTGTTAGAATGGCCTGGAATGTATACGTTCCAGAGCCGCCATAATGAGGAACAGCGTCGTATTGAACGATTGCCGTATCAACATTATTTGTGTAGAAGTAAATACTTCCACCTTGCGAAGGGTTCAAATCATCCCAGAAAGGCGCCATAAGATTATTGGGCTCAGCAGAATTGGGTATTGATGAATTAAAAAGGCTAGTGGACGTACTTGTGAATGAGAACCAGCCGTTAGAACAAATTCGGATTGAGTTGAACATATTTTCGTAAAACTGTACGTCAAATCCAAGACCAAATGGTCCCTGGTTATCGTCGTCGCTAAAGGAGAGGGGTTGGCCGATACTTGAAACATCAATCCAGTTAAACGCTGGTCCATTAGGCTCATTGGAATCAAACCACATATAGCCAAAATCATCAGGGCCGCCAAAATCTGTGGTCATAGGCGGGTTTGTGCCGTTATCAATCGAAGCGGGCTTGGGGCCGTCATAGGTAACTCTGAACATGTCACCGTTTCTTTCGTGAGTGATATGCTTGCCCCAGTCAGGATTCAATTTAATAGGGTCAATGCTATTGCTAACGGGGTCGTTTCCTGGAGCAGATGCCATAGAATTAGTGACAGCTCTAATAGAGTAAACAAGCAGAGCATCGCCCTCGTTGCCGATAGTGAGGGTCTGGTCCGTAGATTCGCCCTGTTGTAATTGCACGTTAAATGAGGGCGGGGTAGTTGTTATCACGGGAGTTCCCTCGTAAACCAGAGAACCGCCGTTTACCACAAATGCGTCAAGGTACCAGCCGTCCCTGGTTACGGAACCATCGGAGCCGAAACGATATCGGAATTTGACTACCTGGCCTGTGTATGAACTCAGATCGAATGCAACTAACGCCCAGTCAGAATTGCCGGAAAAGCCGGGATCATTGTCCAAGCCAACGACGTCCTGATCGGGATATCCGCCATCGGGAACGATCAACTGCCATGTATTTCCGCCGTCAATCGATAAAGAGACATTACCGCCATCCCAGCCCGATTCCAGATTATACCAGTGATAAAAATTCAAAGACGCGGCATCTTCTTCGATAAGATAACTTCTCGTTACAAGACCGTCATCGGCATTGTTGGGATATTGCCCTCCGAGTTCTGTTGCCCATACATTGGTGCCGTCAAAAGCGGATCCGGGCCCTGAAGTGGGCGCGCCCCACTGCCAGACTCCGTCGCCTTCCCAGCCCGCGTTGCCGTTTTCGAATGATTCAAACGGATTCAGAGAAAAATTCAATTCGGGGTTTCCACCTGTCGGTATAAATACGGAATCTTCGCCAATACCGAAACCTGTCGCCCGGACACGGATCAAATATGTGGAACCTCCCGGTATTGCCGGGAAGAAATAATTTCCTGCTGTGTCTGTTTGGACCGGATCTAATGGAGAATCAGCTACTTCAACATTCGCCCCGACAACGACGGAAGAATCTTCAGCGCTGATGACATTTCCATGCAAATTGCCGAAGGGGGCCAATTGCAAAGTGAAATCGAGCATTGTCGTATCATCCGGAGTAATGGAAGCGGTATCTTCTTCGGGGATATATCCGAAGAACGAAGCTCTAACGTCATAAGCTGTATCAGCGGGCAATCCGAGGAAATAATCGCCGTTTTCGTCGGCAAAAGTAAATCTCGGCGAATTAATTATTTCAATAACAGCGCCGCCTATGCCGTTGTTGTTCGAATCGGTTACGCTTCCCATAATGAATCCGTATCCGCTTTGAGCTATCAGGCACGCTTCGTAAAGGTCTATAACTCCATGTCCGTAAGTGTTATCTTCGCCATCGGGATTGCTAAAAGGAAGGTCATGCGATGTGGACATCAGGATCTCTTTAATTGTGTCTACATCAAGATCAGGATTCACGCTTCTTATGACCGCGACCGCGCCGGTTACATGCGGAGAAGCCATCGATGTACCGCTCATAGTCTGATAGCCGCCTCCGGGCTGAGCAGAACGAACGTTGACGCCAGGGGCAACGACTTCGGGCTTAATAACAGTTTCGCCGTTGGGGCCGCAATTGGTTGGTCCTAACGATGAAAAATACGCAATGGGAAGGTTGGGATTGGTTCCATCAACCGCGCCAACGCTGAAACAATTATAGGGCGTAGTACCGCGGTCGGCCGGTCTTCTCAGGCCTGCACTGCCTTCGTTTCCGGCGGAGAAAATTACCGCTGTTCCCGCAAACTCAAGATTATCTATTACAGTCCAAAATGTCTGATCGCACGGGGGATAGCCATGGCTTGTTGTAACTCCCCATGAGTTGCCGCAGGCATCGGGGTTGTCCTGCGTATTGGGGTCGCCGTCAGGATCAGCCGCCCACTCAAAAGACAGAATAGCATCCGCGACTGTTCGGGGAATGCCGCCGCCGCGGTCGATGGCCGCCGCCGCGATCCATTGAGCATCAATAGCTACGCCGATTGTATCGCCAGCCGGAGAACGGCCGCAAATGGTCCCCATCGTATGGGTTCCATGTGAACCGCCGTCCTGCGGGAATGGCCAGTGCGTATCGTATGGGTCAAACCAGCTTTCTTCATACGTGCCGTTATTGTTAACGTCTCCTCTGAACCTGTCCGCATAGGCAGGGTGATTGCCGTCAACGCCCGTGTCGATATTCATGACAACTCTTCCGGCTCCGGTCCAACCTTGCGCCCATGCCGCCGGCGCGTTAATCCGCTCAAGGCCAATCTCAACGCTGGCTATAAGATTTTCCGATTGCTCAGATTTTACCGGGGATATTGTCTCTATCGGGAAATTATTGTAAAGCGTTGCCAGGTCTTGCCTTGCCGCAATCCCCATAATGCCGGCCGTTGTGGCCTCAACACTGAACATATTGGCTATCCAGAACATATGGTACTCTTTTACCATGCCCTGAGATTTCAGATTTTCCAGAAATGATATGACTTCAGGCTGGGTTAGTGTTGCCGCTTCCTGCAAAGCTAAAATTACCGCGCGATTTCTATCCACAAGCGTCGCCCGGTTTAATTTTAATTGCTTATCCAAAGAAACAATATCAGCCTGATGCTCAAAATAAACCAATGCCCTGACATTTTCTCCCGCGGAAAGCTGATTTAGTTCTGATTGTAATGATTCATCGATTACCGCCGCGTTCAAACTCGCCGCGAAAAATACCGACAAAACCAACCATAAAACAGTGGATTTCCTCATTTTTTCTTACTTCTCCTTAGGTTAAAAGTTCTATTTCTAACTTGCGCTAAATTACGATGTCATTCCTATAAATCAAGGCAAAATTAATGCCATATTTACAGCGTCTATCGCCGGCTTTCCGGTTTCTTTTGAGTTTTCAAATTACATGTTATAGGTTTCACTCGACAATTCAAAGCAACATATTGAGTTAAACCCCTAAAGGTTTCTCTTTCCCCGTAATAAACATAATTAAATATTCAACAATAAGGCAAGTATGCCGGGTTCCCGATTTTTTGGCTCAACTTTTTAAACGAGAAAAAGTTATCTGGATTTGCATTGTTCAATGAAGTTAATTGCACAATCTATTTTTGTTGATTTTCAAGCGCACATTTATTATTTATGCTGAATGAAAAGGAGTTCCAATGAGTGATATGAATGTAAATGAGAAAGAAGCATTGAGCGCGGCAGTAGAGATGGAAAAGAAAGGCCATAAATTTTTCCTTGATACGGCTGAAAAGGCCGACAATAATATGGCAAATGAAGTATTTACATTTCTTGCGGCCGAAGAGTTAAACCATATAAGAGCCATAAAGAAATTCAATGAAGAATTTTTGTCAGGCGGAAAAGCCGAAGCCAAAACGGTTATTAATAGTCTGATAGGAGACAAGCCCAAAGCGGCTATTAATGAGCTTTTCAAGGGGCTTTCTGATTCCGCGCCCACCGAGGGAACCAATCTTGACGCATACGGGTTCGCCCTGGATTTCGAACGAAAAGGGAGTGAGTTTTATAAAAAAGCGGAGGCCGAGGCAAGCGACCCCGAAGCAAAAAAACTGTTCGGGTTCTTGGTAGGAGAAGAACAAAAACATTTCAAAATTGTTGAAGCGTGCCTTTTATATTTCGAAAATCCCGAGGAGTTCTTTCACCAGCAGGAAAGTTGGCACATGGAGGGCTAAATTTTCATAATTATCTTAGAAATCCAAGGCGGCTTATAGCCGTTTCGGAATTTTTCAATGGGCGTCTAAGCTCGCCGTCTAAACATGCTTATCAAGAATGTGTTTCCCCGAGTCGTGTTTCTTGGAATATTATCGCTTGAAAACATCCTTAATTCCATTGACGATTTTGTAACTCAGGCTTGCTCCGAACAGCATAAATATTACAACTTTAACTATCATTGATAGGAACGCTCTTGGGTTTGTTATAAGCCAGTTGAAGAAACGGTCATTTAGAGTAGCCTTGTAATATGCGATATATAAGCTGTTTTGCCAGATTCTCACCATTTGCCTGTCAAATTCGGGGGTCTCAATCGATGGTTGCATGAAAATCATTGCTTGATAGCTGACAAATTCGGAATCGAGAGATTTTTCTTCAATGTATCCCTTGGCGATACATTCATCATACAGCTTCGTTCCCTGCATTGGCGTAGCGATAAAAATGGAAAGATTGTTAAATTTCAAATCGCTGATATATTTTCTTGTATTATCTATTGATTCCGCTGTCTCTCCGGGCATCCCGATAACGAAATAGCCATTTGTTTTAAGCCCTATGTCTCGGCATAAATTAACCACCTCATATATTTTTTCTGAATCGAGTTTTTTCTTGATGACCTTGTTTCGGATAAAATCATCGCCCGATTCAACCGCCAAATTCAATGAATCGCATCCGGCCCGTTTCGCCCATTCCAGCGATTCCCTATCTAAAGAACCAATATGTACGCCATTGGGAGTATTCCATCTGATTTTAAGATTGCGATCTACAATTCCCTTGCAAATATCCACGAACCTTTTTTTATCAAAGGTAAGGTTATCATCCTCGAATGATATTTCATTTACATTATATTTTTTTGATAATGTTTCAATCATATCAACAACATAGCCCGGAGAATGGGCGCGGTATTTCGGCCCCATAATGGAATGTATGCTGCAAAAGGTGCATCGATACGGGCAGCTGCGCGATGTCACGACTGGGGCATATCGTCCATATCCCAACCCCCACCGTCCTTCCTTGCTTGTCAGATAGCGTTCAAAATCAAAAAGGTCCCATGCCGGATTGCCAAGGCTGTCGAGATCGTCGATATATCCGTTTCTTTTATTTACAACAACTATTCCATCTTGCTTATACGCCAACCCGGGAACTTCATTGAATGACTTTCGGCCTGTTATTGCTTCGATGAATTCGACAATCGTTTTTTCTCCCTCGCCCACGGCGGCGAAGTCAATTTCGGGATGGGAACAGACCTTTTCAGGCATCAATGACGGATGTATGCCGCCCGTAATGGTAATTATATCTTTGCTTACTCTTTTTACAGTTCTCGCGGCTTCCAGCACAGCCGGAAATCGCGATGAGAAAAAACAGCTAATACCAACCACGTCAGGACTAATATTGCGTATACGGTTGTAAAGCTCTTTTGGGTCCAAGCCGAATCTTAACAATCCGTCACCGGCTTCTAATGGTAAGGATTCGGCAGCGGCATCAAGAGCTATAACTTCAATACCCGCCCTTCCTAACGCCGCGCCCAAATATGCCAGCCCCATTGGAAACGATATCCCCAATCCCGCTGACTTTGGAGCCAAATATGGCGGATTTAGCAGCAATACTCGCATATTATCAAGATATGTTTATTTAGAGCATTATAGAAGAAAAAAAACAGCCATAGCTATAACCAAAATTATAATTCTATCATTCTTCTCTTTTCTAAGGCGCCGAATTCCATTGCCAGAACTGTCCTTTTATGCTACATTTCCGCGGCCAAATTGGGCCTGAGAGGTGATTTTATGCAGATTGTAATAATAGGCATGGGCGAAGTCGGAAAACATCTGGCCGCGATGCTTACCGAAGAGGAACACGATGTTACCATAATTGATTCGGATTCTGAAACTCTCGAATCCGCGGAGGACCGAATCGATGTCAGGGCTATTAAGGGTAACGGCGCTTCGTTTCGTATTTTACGCGAAGCTGAAGTTGACAAGGCCGAACTTGTGGCTGCGGTGACCAACAATGACGAGGCCAATATTGTAGCCTGTTTGCAAGCAAAGCAATTAGGCGCGCAAAACGTAATTGCTCGCGTCGACTCGCACGATTATCTTCCGGGTTGGCAGGGAGCTTATCACGGGATACTTGGAATTGATCTTGTAATTTCCACGAGGATCCTCGCCGCGGCGCAAATCAACAAGCTTATACGCTCTTTGGGGGCTGTAAGCGTCGCGAATTTCGCCGACGACCGCGTACAGATGGTCCAGCTTCCCATCCGCAATAGGGAAATTTGCAATATCCCCCTCAAAGACCTTGAAACGCCAAACGACATTCTGGTCGCCGCTATTTTAAGGGGAGATGAATTGGTCATACCATCGGGAGAAGACGTTCTTTTTAAAGAAGATGAGATTTTTATTATCGGCAAGACCGAAAAAATAGGCAGCGCGGAAAATTACTTTGGAAAAATTCGTATTGGAGGGGCTAAGTCGGTAGTGATTCTCGGAGGGGGGGAAATAGGACTAGCGGCGGCGCGATCTCTTGAAAAACGCAGAGTCAATGTCAGAATAATTGAGTGGAACCCGAAAGTTTGCGAATATCTTTCCGAGACCCTTTCCGAAGCCACCATTATAAATGGCGATGGGACCGATCTGGAGCTTTTAAAAGAGGAAAAAATCGGGGATGTGGATGTTTTCGTGGCTGCCTCGAAACGTGATGAAGTCAACTTGATGGCAGGGCTATTAGCGCAAAATCTTGGAGTTAAAAAAACGATCGCTCTTGTTCATCGGCCCGATTATATAAAAATCTACGAACATCTCGGCCTTGACGCCACAATTTCACCGCGAAGGTTTGCCGCTGATCAGATATTGAAATATGTTCGCGCGGGGCGGGTCGTATCGGTTTCCGAAATCGCCGACGGGAAAGGCGAAATACTGGAGTTTGTCGCGCCAAAGAAAAGTAAAATTGTTCAGAACAACCTTAAAAATACGACTTTTCCTCGCGGCGCTGTCTTGGGCGCAATAGCCGGCAAGCAGGGAATACTGGTTCCGACCGGCGATGATCGAGTACATCCCGGAGACAGCGTAATAATATTCTCAACTCCCGAAGTGCGCTCTAAAATCGAAGGGCTTTTCAAACAATAAGATTATGAACTGGAAAACAGTCGCAAGGCTTTCCGGCATACTGCTAATCATAATCGGGTCCGCAATGCTCACCTCGATTATCTGGGCGCTGATAGATTCCGATACGCAAACTCTTCTGGCGTTTCTGCTGTCAGTTGGAATTACACTCGCTTTCGGGTTTGGTTTCTATCTTTTCGGGCGGGAAAAAATCGAGACTATTTTCATCAGAGAGGCCATACTGGTTGTTGCCTCGGGTTGGATATTGTCCGGTTTGTTCGGGTCGCTGCCCTTTTATTTCTCGGGAGCTCTTGAAAGTTTCGTAGATTGTTTTTTTGAGACGGTATCCGGTTTTACCACGACAGGCTCAACCGTTCTTACCGATGTTGAAATTGTACCGCGCGCCATTTTATATTGGCGGTCGCTTACCCAATGGCTTGGCGGGATGGGTATTATCGTACTGTTTATTGCTGTACTTCCAAGACTTGGAATGGGGGCAAAAAAGCTTTTTGAATCCGAGGTCCCCGGCCCTATCTCATCCTCTTTCCGTCCAAAATTGAAAGAAACATCGTCGATACTCTGGAAAATTTATCTTGGAATAACTGTGGCTGAATTGGTCGCTCTCATGGTTTGCGGGATGAGTTTCTTCGATGCTTTATGCCATTCGTTCTCCACTATGGCCACCGGCGGATATTCTACCAGGAACGCTTCGATAGGATATTACCATTCGACCGCGATTGATATTGTCGTAACAATTTTCATGTGCTCTGCGGGCATTAATTTCTATCTCTATTATATGGTTGTCAAGGGCGAGTTCAAGGCGGCGGTCAGAGACCATGAGTTCCGGATCTATATCGGCTTAATGGCCGCCTGCGTGATTTTGATTACTATTGATATTCTCAGCATCTATCCGGGAGTCGGCAAGGCGTTTCGCATGGCGGCGTTTCAGACATTGTCAGTAGGAACAACTACCGGATTCGGCACGGATAATTTTAATTTATATCCATCATTCAGCAAAACGCTTATGGTGGTGCTTATGTTCATCGGCGGGTCGGCTGGTTCCACCGCTGGCGGCATAAAAGTTTCCCGCTTGATTGTTGTTGTGAAAAGCATCAAGGACGAGCTTATCAGAGCGTCGCGGCCGCATGTTGTCAGAGCCATGAAAATAGGAGGCCGTACCATTCCGAAAGAGGTAAGTCGAGGGATACTCGTATTTTTCGCCATGTTCCTCCTTGTATTCATTGTCGGCACTTTGTTTATGACATTGTTCAAGCTTGATATTATTACGGCGGCGACTTCGGTGGTTGCCACTCTTGCCAATATCGGCCCCGGCCTTGAGCGCGTCGGCTCTATCGAGAACTATGCTTTTATACATCCCATAGGAAAACTGTTCTTGAGTTTCTGCATGATACTTGGCAGGCTCGAGCTTGTTACCGTCGGCGCGGTGCTGTTGCCGAGCTTTTGGAAGAGATAGTCCTT
>CAZKYQ010000037.1:0-3791 GCA_964556975.1 uncultured Ignavibacteria bacterium | reverse complement strand
GTCCTTGCGAGTCCCGCCTTTGGCGGGACGAAGCAATCTCGCATATTTGTAATTAATGGTTGCATTTAGCATATAAATTAGAGATTGCTTTGGTTCACGTAAGAACGTGAACCTCGCAAGGACCGCGAGTGGAATGCTGAAACATCCGGTATAAGCGTTTTGGGAAGAGTGCTGCCCAGGTTTATCCGGTCTACACGGCTTGATTAATCAGTAAAAGATAAATTATGTCCGCAGGGAAAAATCGAAAACGTCAGGGCGGTCGTAATGGCCGGCAGCATCGAATATCCACTTCGACTCTAATGTCAGTTCAATATCCAGATCAGCGTAGATAATATCCTGAAAACACTCAAGCGGTCCCGCGATAATCTCGCCTTTGGGATTTACGATACAGCTGTTGCCCTTGTTTACCCATTCGCGGTCTTCCGGATAGGATTTCTTGAATTCGTATTTATCGGGAATATCGCTCATTTTCACAGCCTGTGAGCAGGAAATAACATACATCCCTCCCTCGCGAGCGATATGACGCATTGCGATTTGCCACGACGGCGACGAATCCCAGGTAGGCGCAATATATATCCGCACTCCTTTTTTGTACATGGCATATCGAGCCAACGGCATATAATTCTCCCAGCATATAAGCCCGCCAAGGTTGCCTATTTCTGTTTCAAAATTAACCATGGTCGAACCGTCACCGGCAGCCCACATCAGCCGCTCACCTCCTGTGGGAATCAGTTTCCTGTGTTTGCCAAGAATTTCGCCATCGGGAGATATATATACCAACGTGTTAAAAACGCTGGAGTTGCTGGCCTCGCTGTTGCGTTCATTGACTCCGAGAGCTACAAAAACGCCTGCTTCTTTTGCTGCCATGAGAATCGACATCATCGATTTCTCGCCAATGGCAACAGAATTATTGAGAAACTCCAGATATAGCTGGTTGATTTGCTGCTTTTGAGATGGCGGTAAGGTCCAGACCCAATCAGGATATCCTGAGATAAAGGCCTCAGAGAAAACTACAAGCCGGGCTCCCTTTCCTGCGGCTTCATTGATATGATCGCAGACCTTTTCAATAGTTTTTTCTTTATTTAAGAAAACCGGGGATTGTTGTACCGCCGCAACTTTAATTGTTGAATCAACGCCCATAATGAATCCTTCCTAATTATGCTTTGCATTTGTTATCTAAATCCAATAATCTTTTAGAAAGTTCCAACTTACAGATAAAACCATTTGACAGAAAGAAGCTTCGCCATTACAATTAAAAGAACCAAAATTGGCCTTAAGAGAGGATTTATTATGTGTTTCTTCTTTTCATTTTTACCGGCAACTTTCTGGACGATTGTCGGGTATTTTGTATTGTTTTCGTCAACAAAGCTTGAGGGAAGGATGAGGACGTTCGGCCGGGTAATTGGTATCTGGACTTTTGTCATCGCGCTTGGCTTCATCATTTGCGGCATTTACATGACGATTACATGCAGGTGTCCTATTGATTTGCTTATGGGCGTAATGGAGTCCATGCCCCGATAAAATTACTCCTCGCGCCTCATTCCGGGGTCTTGTACCCGTCCATAAAATATAGTTGCGAATCCCCTTGCGTTTAAGATTATCTTTGTGTAACTTTTCTCAATCTTTATTGGTTTTCAGGCAGGATGGCTTGCCATTTTCTGCCGGAGAAGAGTGTGGTCTAACCTAAGGAAAACAAATGGGTTCGCAGATTTACGATGAAGCAATTTACCGCAGGTTCGCGGAAAATTTAAAGCCCCTTTTGAAGGGCAAAAATATACGATCCTACTCAATGCGCAAACACAGGTCCCTGGCGATAAAAACAGGGACAAGAACAAAATATGGTTCTTACGGATGGCGTTCGGCAGTATCCAGCCGGATCGGCCCAAAAACTGTTTATCTCGGATCGCCGGATGTTGTCTTGCCGAAAACGACATCACTGCAGAGAGGAATCATTGAAAACGCGCCGGACCAACTTCATAAAGTTCTCCAGCTAATGAAAACTCTGCCCTTTATCCATGTCCGAAGGCAGATGGGTGACAATCCGGAATATAATCCGCTATGCAATCTCTATTTTTCCGTTGCCGATAAAAAAAGCTATCGCACTGCTTATATGTGGGCCAATACCATGGCCAAACCATCAGCGAAAAAAACCGGCCCCGAATTTACAATGATTCATATCCCTGATGAGCATGCTCTCAGACAGCAGGTTCTATCGATACCCGAACACAATATCAATATTGTGCTTGGCTCAGACTATATGGGCGAGGACAAAAAAGGGTTCCTTCGACAGTCTATGTGGACAGCCGACCAGCAGGGCATGCTGGGGCTTCATGCGGGCTCGAAGATTGTTTATGTCAAAGATCAGTCGTCCGGCAAATTAAAATCATTCGGCGTATTATTATTCGGATTGTCAGCTACCGGCAAATCGACCTGGTCATGTCATCAGCTGGGACTAAATCACAAAGAAGGCGAGCGTACCGAAGTAGCCCAGGATGATATCTTGTGTCTCCGCCGGGATGGGTCGGCGTGGGGCACCGAAAGCGGCTTTTTCGTAAAAACCGATGTTGACGTTAATCTTCAGGAAGCTATGTACTACGCTCTCATAGATAAATCCGCTCTGTATGAAAATGTAATGATAGATTCTCAGGGCAACCCCGATTTTCTCGACGAGAGCCTTTGCGGTAATGGGCGCGCAGTAATTCAAAAGGATAAAGTGAGAATCAAACGGGGCAGGAAACTTATCAGCATCGCTTCTCCCAGCATAAACCTTCCGCCTCTTGAGGAGCTTGACGGTTTGGTATTCGCTTTTATAACTCGGCGCAACACGATAATGCCATTTTCTCAGAAATTGAATCTTGAGCAAGCGGTACTTGCTTATCTCTGGGGCGAATCTTCGCACAGCGCCGCATCGGAGCCAGCCAAGGCGGGAGAGTCCGTCCGTACTGTCGGCACCGACCCGTTTATTATAGGTTCGCGGGCATTTAAGGTAAATCGATTCAGGGAGATACTGCATGGATTGTGTGAACGTTTTCCTGATAAACTTCATTTCTTTCAATACAACACCGGCGGCGTCGGCGAAATTCTTGAAAAGAAGGAAGTCGACGGCAGGGTCGTAAAAAATCTCATTCGCAAAGTCGAACGGGTTCCTATTAATCTTATGGCCGCAATCCAGAGGGGCGATCTTCGCGGCACAAATAAATACCAACCGGGCATGTTTGGCACCGAAGATATAACATATTGCGAGGGTGGCGGCCTTTCACAATACGAGCCGAGCAGGCTTTATTCGCAAGACCAGATCGATCATTACATTGCCGATATTGTTGAGGGCCGACGGAAATTTACAAATGAGATAATAGGGGAAGGGCTTGACTCGGATATAATAAAGGAAGCGGAGAAGTCTTACGAAATCTCAAAGGCTAAGAAGACGACTGCAGTTGGCATCCCCGCACTAACTCCCAGCGCAGATAATAGTAAAATAAAAATTGATACATCGCTTCCGCGTTCAATGTTTTCCGATTCGCCCCCGGCACGAAGGCCGTCCAGGAGTTTTAGAAACTGACAATAAAGTCATCCAATAAAAAAAGCCCGACATCAATCTGATACCGAGCCTTTTAAAATTAAAATCTTACAGGCTACAGCCCGGCCGTTATGGTAAAGATGATGTCAATATCCATTGTTACCTCGAAAGCATCCGAGTCACCGAGGCCATAGAGGACAAATTGCCCCAGCTCGACCGCGGTTTGAACCGCTGAAAAGTTTTCGATATAGGAGAGGCCGTCAGACCAGTCTAT
>CAZKYQ010000036.1:0-19554 GCA_964556975.1 uncultured Ignavibacteria bacterium | reverse complement strand
AAATGTCCGCGATTGTGCACGGCCTGGATTGGAAGCATGAGCATTCTTATGCCGCCGAGCAAGGCGATCAGAATTGTTCGAATTGCCATCATTCCGAAACATTTTGCTCCGATTGCCACGCCGGTGAAAATTTAGTTGAGACAGTTCATGATCTGAATTATCGTTTCACTCATGGAATTGATGCCAAAAGCAAGGAGCATGACTGCCAAAGTTGCCATGATTATGAATCTTTTTGCTCAACATGCCATCAGGGCGATAGCAGACCGTTAAACCATAGAATGCAGGGCTGGCAAACCGCGCCGTATTTTCACGCGGAGGAAGCTCGTAATGATATCGAATCATGCGCAGGCTGCCATTCGGGAGACCTAAGCATTTGCGCACGATGCCATTCTGAGAGTGGTTCGGCCGGTTCCATCCATATGGATTCTATGGATGACCTTGGCGAGGGCCCATGGCATGAAGATGATGGATATTACTGTTTTGACTGTCATACTAATACAAACTCGGCGGGAGTAGGCTTTTGCGGCAATTGTCATGGAATATTTGCGGAATAATCTGATTTTCTCTTGAAAATCAAATGGAATTGTTTTATTAGCTGTTTGAAATGGAACTGAAACTGATTTTAAACGGGCTGGCCAAATCTTATCCCGGTCGGCCCGTTTTTAAAGATATCAACGCCGAAGTTAAAAACGGCGAGGTCTTGATAATAGCGGGCCCGAACGGCTCCGGGAAATCCACTTTAACGCGGGTTATCTGCGGATTTTTAAGGCCAACCAAAGGCAAAGTCACACTTGAGATTGGCAATGAGAAGTTCGCGCGCCTTGATTTAAGGCCGCACATTGGCCTGGTCTCCCCTGATCTTGTGCTTTACGATGAATTAACCGCTGTTGAAAACCTGTCATTTTTCGCGGGCGTTTCCGGCTTGAAATTTCCTGTTAAAGAGCTTGAGAAACGGCTTGAGATTGTCGGGCTTGGCAGGCGGGGCCATGATCCTGTCGGGTCATATTCATCGGGAATGAAACAGCGCTTGAAATACTGCCTCGCGCTATTGAGAAACCCGGACCTTTTGCTTCTCGACGAACCGACATCGAACCTCGATGAAGCCGGGAAAAAACTTGTTTATGAGATAATCAAATCACATAAGGGTATTTTAGTGATAGCCACAAACGAAAAATCGGAATTGGACTATGGAAACAAAATCGTCAGGCTCGGCCAGTAGATCGGTATCGGTCTTTCTAAAAGACCTCAAGTGTGAACTTCGCACCCGTTACGCAATCAACGCGATTCTGATGTTCGCGCTGGTGACGGTATTCGCCGTATCCTGGGCTGTTGGCGGAGTAGGATTGAGCCCGGTTTTGCAAGCGTCATTATTATGGATAGTAATCTATTTTTCTTCTCTGTCAGGCCTTTCGCAAAGTTTCGTAAAGGAAGAAGAATCGCGCACCGCAATCGCGCTTAGATTGTATAGTCCCGCAACAGCGGTCTTTGGAGGTAAGCTGATATTTAACATTGTATTACTTTCGATTATGAACTTATTGACTATCCCCTTTTTTGGAGTTTTTATCGGGTTAAATATCTATAATTATCCGCTCTTTCTGATAATTATCGTTCTGGGATCGCTTGGAATAGTAGGCACTACAACTCTGATTGCGGCCATAATTTCGAAAGCGTCGGTAAAAGGGGCGCTTTTCGCCGTGCTGTCCTTTCCGTTAATCTTGCCGCTTTTGATGATGTCAATTTCAGGAACAAAAAAGGCGTTTTTTCCAGAGACAGCAATCTCCGCCGCTCGTATGGAAATTCAGATTTTGGCTTCATATATCGTAGTCATGACTATTCTTGGTTTTCTTTTATTCGACGCTGTCTGGAATGACTAATAGGCCTTAAATCCAACACTATAACATAAAGCGAATTATTAAGCCATTTTGCGTTATTTTACTGTTGACTAAATCTATTTTTATTGTTAGTTGTGTCGAAACAAAACGTGTTGGATGGGAGTTAAAAGGTAAAAATTATGTGGTGGAAGATTACAATACTTTTAGTAATAAGCTGGGTCTGTATCGGCGCATGGATATTTCCGGCGCCGACCCCTGTTGAATACAAACCGGACGTATTCAGGATAATCTATTTCCATTTCCCTATGGCTATCGGCACAGTGATAGCATTTGGGATTGGAATGTATTATTCAATCAGGTATTTGGCCGCGCGCGATTTGAAATATGACCTGCAGGAATCATTGGCGGCGCGGCTGGGCATTTTATTCTGTATTTTAACCACGATCTCGGGCGCGATATTTGCCAAGCACACATGGGGATATTACTGGAACTGGGACCCGCGGCAAACATCGATATTTATGCTTCTTCTTGTTTACGCCGCTTATTTCGCTCTCAGATCGGCAGTCAGCGACCCGGATCAAAGGGCTAACCTCTCGGCGGTCTATTCTATTTTGGGGTTTGTGGCAACGCTATTTTTAGTATTCGTTTTACCAAGAATTATACCGGGTCTTCATCCGGGAGCGCCTGATCAAACGGGAGTCTCAAAAGGATCGATTATAACATTTTCGCTTGAAACAGCAAGCGTTTTGATTCCTTCTGTATTGGCGCATATCGGATTATTAATCTGGATATTCAAACTTTCAGTTAAAGTCGCTTTCGCGAATAAGGAGTATGCTGATGTCTAATTATATACCGATGATAGTTGCTTTGTTGGGATGGGTCGCGCTTTGGGGTTATCTTTTTTCATTAGACTTAAAGGTTAAAAGGTTAAAGAAAGATGAATAAAAATGTCAAAAGAATCATTGCTATTGTAATTGTTGTATTGGCCGCGCTTGTTGGCTTGAGCAGTCTTTTTACCGATGGCGGAATGATCAGCTATGTGAGCTTTGGCGAGGCAAGAACGACTGGCTCCAAAGTTCAGGTCATGGGAGAAATAATGGATTATGACGCAAGTTATAATCCTGAGTCGGGATCTTTTACATTTTTAATTACAGATGATACCGGTGATAAGCTAAAGGTCATTTACGGAGGTACTAAACCGGGAAATTTCGATCAGGCAACTTCAGTAGTTTGTATAGGCAAATTTCAAAATGATGCTTTCCACGCGGACAAATTATTAGTCAAATGTCCTTCAAAATATCAGGATAAACCTAAAGATAAAAGCGCCTAATCAACGGCAAAAGAGAAAACTAATTTAAAATAGCGAGGCAACGATGGAATTAGGCAGCTTTTTTCTGGCATGGTCAACTGTGCCGATGGTGCTGTCGATGGCCGCCTACCTTTTGGCCGCGGTCGGGATGCGGAACTTTAAAATAAGCGCCAGCACGATATACTGGCTCTTTTTCGGGATGGTGCTGGTTTCGTTTATAGACCTGTATTATCTTTTTATTACGGACCAGTTTCAATTTTCTTATGTAGCAAGCTATTCGTCAAGCGACCTGTTAAACACATGGCCGCATTTTTATAAAATTAGCTCCCTTTGGGCTGGCCAGCAGGGCACTTTCCTCTTGTGGTTATTATTCGGAGCTGCATTGGGTTTCTGGGTAAAAGCCAAAGCGAAAGATGATGAAGGCTGGGTGATGTTTTTTTACATTCTCGGGCAGACTTTTCTGCTGGTTCTTACTTTGCTTTCAGACCCATTTGAAAAGCTCGCCTTTGTTCCGCCTGACGGCCAGGGATTAAACCCGCTCCTGCAAAATTATTGGATGCAGATACATCCGCCTATTGTATTTATCGGTTTTGCGGCGGCATGCATACCATTCGCGTTTGCTATGGCATCGCTGGCGACAAATAAATATGACGACTGGGTAAAACAAACGATGCCCTGGACTGTTTTCACCACGGTAACGCTTGGGCTGGGAATTTTTCTCGGCGGCTATTGGGCTTACGAAACCTTAGGCTGGGGCGGTTATTGGGCCTGGGACCCTGTCGAAAACTCGTCGCTTATACCCTGGCTGGCGTCCATAGCCTTGGTCCATGGCATGGTTGTAGAAAAAGTGCGGGGAGCATGGAGGCGAACCAATATCTTCCTGGCCATCACCATGTTCCTGCTAATCATCTATGGGACCTTTTTGACAAGGTCCGGCGTGCTGGCCGATTTTTCCGTGCATTCTTTTACCGATTTGGGCTATAATAATATACTTTGGGGCTCAATTGTTTTTATGGGGGCCATAGCATTCGGCCTTTGGGGATACCGATCAGTGAAAATGGAAGTCCCGTCGGCAAGCGGCACTGATATTTTATCGCAGGAGTTCACGACATTCCTTTCGATGGCTCTTCTTCTCCCCTTCACCCTGCTCGTTCTTTTCTGGACCTCTTTTCCGCTTATCACCAGCTTGCTTGCCAAAATCCCCTTTGTATCGCAGATATCACCGACTCCGGCGGCCATTGATTCATCAAATTACAATATGATGGCGATAGTATTTTCCATTATATTCTGTATTATATTAGGGTTCAACGCCCTCTTGGGCTGGAGGAAAACCGACCCTAATGCCCTTAAAGGGAAAATCATTCTGCCCTCAATAATCTCGCTCATCGGCGCGATACTTTTCGCAATATTAGGCTTTTCGAAAATCGCGGAATTTTGGGCGCCTGCTCATGCAGACGGTATTACTATCAAGGCAATAGTCATGGTCGTTCTATATTTCCTTTTCTTTTTCACGGCATTGTTTTCGTTCATTACAAACTTTACATATCTTATCAATAGGTGGAAAACCGGATTTAAAAACACGGGCGGCTATATCACCCATGTTGGATTTGCTTTGATGTTAATCGGGATAATATTTTCCTCGACTTTCGGGTCCCGCCAGAAATTCTCCGTATCGCAAGGGGCGGCAAGAAACGCGCTCGATTATAATGTTTCTTTTAAAGTACATGAGAGAACGACCCCTAAGGAAGTGCGGTACTATTTCGAGTTAACCAAAGATAACAAAACGATTCACGCGTTTTCGGATTCAAAGGAGATGATGAGAGGCAACCAGATCCAGTACGTCCGAACACCCTTTATACATAATTATCTCTTTTCCGACCTCTATCTTTCCGTTGAAAATCTCATGGATCCGACGCCGTCTGATCATATGCCCTACGTTCTGAGAATCGGAGAATCCAAAAGCGTATTCGGCACAGAGTTCACTTTCATGGGCTTTGATTCCAAAGAAAACGCGGAGCGATTGGCCAAATTTCAACCCCAAATTTTCGAAATTCAAAAAAACGAAATTACGACCATAGCTGGCAAAAAGGTGAAATTCATCAATTTCGAAATGGGACAGCACGAGAGCGGCGCCGGAACCCAAATTGGCGCCGTATTAAGCGTCGAAAACAGGGGAAAGAAAGAAACAATTACGCCTTACTATATTCCACAAGCCGAGGGCGGGTACAGTTCGCCGCCTATTGATTTTCCCGGCGGCGGAAAGCTGTCTTTGACGAATATCCGGGCTGATGACGGGACTGTCTCGCTGACATATATCTCTGGCAGCAAGATACCCGGTCTTGAAGTGCGAACGGTGGTAATGGCGGTTTCCGGGACGGACAGCACTATTGTGACTCCCGGATTCAATGCAATGAATCCCCATGCCGAAAAGGCCGATTTTGACGTGCCCGGCGGACAATTGCATCTTGTTGATATCAATCCGAAAGACGAATCTGCCCGTTTCATATTCCATCCTTCCCAAAGGCCTCTTCTCGCCTCACTGGAAATTTCCACTAAGCCGATGATAAATTTCGTCTGGATAGGATTTCTTGTAATCGTCATAGGGGCCAGCATTGCTTTTTACAGAAGAATGGCTGAAAGCAGATTAAAGAGATAATAATTAAACAATTGAGCTTTAAGAGGGCTGATTTATAAAGAGTCAGGCCTTTTTTATTGTCGGTTTTTTTTCGGAAAAACAAAGATGTTGAAGTCTGTTAAATTGCCTTATTCCATAATTTTTTTGTTGCAGGAAAACGTTGAAACTTGTATGTTTCGAAATGATCATCAGAGGAGGGTTTTATGCATTTAGGAATTGACATCGGGTCTGTGACATTCGGAGCAGTTTTATTAGACGATGATTTAAAAATTGTCAGGTCTGTTTATGTTCGCCATCAAGGCGATCCAATAGGTTTTGCAATAACCGAATTAGCAAAATTAAACGATGAATTTAAGGATATTGCGTATTGGGGGCTTACGGGCACCGGAGCGTCTCAGATTGCGAGATCTTTGGGAGCTCACTTCATAAATGAGTTTTCCGCGACCAGCGCGGCAGTAGGCCGCTATCTTCCCGAAATTGGCACCGTTTTTGAAATGGGAGGACAGCAGGCCAAATATATTCACCTATCATCCAGAGTGGAAAACACTGTTTCAACGCTTGATGATTTTGCCGCGAGCGGTTTATGCGCTGCTGGAACAGGATCATTTTTGGACCAGCAGGCGGCCCGTCTGGGAATTAATATTGAAAACGAATTTGGCGCCCTTGCTGTTGAATCGGAAAATCCCCCTCATATCGCGGGCAGATGTTCTGTTTTCGCAAAATCCGATATGATCCATCATCAACAGCGCGGCGTTCCGGCAAAAGATATTATTGCGGGGCTTTGCTATGCGGTTGCGAGAAATTTCAAAGGAAGTATTGTAAAAACGAAAAAGATCGAGCCTCCAGTCGCGTTTGTCGGCGGGGTTGCCTGCAATCCGGGAGTTGCCAAGGCTTTTAAGGATATTTTTGAACTTGCGGACGCTGAATTAATTGTTCCCGAATGGGGCCATTTAGCAGGCGCGGTCGGGGCCGCCATTCTTGCGAAAGATTTTAGCATAGAGACATCTTTATTCGTTGATATAGGAAAGAAAACCAAGACCGAATATATCGCCAGCATTCCGCGAACATCTGATTTGGCTTTTGATGAAGATTCGATTCGCTATTACGGCAAAACCAAAGATGAAATGAAAACCAGGAGTGATGTTAAATCAGGATTCCTTGGAGTAGATATTGGGTCTCTCTCTACCAATGTAATACTAATCGATACCGATGGTAAGATCGTTGCCCGGCGTTATCTCATGACGGCCGGCCGCCCTATAGAAGCGGTGCAGCGGGGACTTTCCGAGATCGAAAGTGAAATAGCGCCCGGCTTTGAGGTTCTCGGAGCCGCGACTACCGGTTCGGGACGGTATCTGATCGGAGAGCTTCTCGGAGCGGATATTATAAGAAATGAGATAACAGCCCAAGCGACAGGCGGGGCAATGTTTGTCCCTGATGTTGATACGATTTTTGAAATTGGCGGGCAGGATTCCAAATATATCGGGCTTGAAAACGGAGTAGTAGTTGATTTTGAAATGAACCGCGCCTGCGCCGCCGGCACGGGCTCATTTTTGCAGGAGCAAGCCGACAGGCTGGGAATCAACATAAAAAATGATTTCGCCAGACTGGCCCTTCAAGCCGGAAAGCCGGTGGCTTGCGGCGAGCGCTGTACGGTATTTATGGAAACCGATCTCATACGATTTGAGCAGGGCGGAGCGGACCAAGCCGAGATAGCCGCGGGACTTGCGTTTGGAGTTGTTCATAATTACCTGAATAAAGTGGTAGGTAGAAAGAAAATAGGAGATAAAATTCTATTTCAAGGCGGAGTGGCCTGGAACCGCGCTGTTATCGCGGCATTTGAAACCGTTCTTGGCAAAAAGATACTTGTACCTCCCCACCATGATGTAACAGGAGCGGTCGGCGCCGCGCTTCTCGCCCGAAACGCGAATATAACAAAATCGAATTTTAAGGGATTCGGCATAGCAAAACGAAAAATCCAGCAGGAGACTTTCCTTTGCGAAGACTGCGCCAATATCTGCAATATCACCAAAATCAACGACAATGGCCGGGAATTGTATTATGGTTCGCGCTGTGAAAAATATGATGTGGAGCGCGGGGCGACAGACATCTATCCTAATCCGGTTACAATCCGCAATAAGAGATTTCTCGTTGCTCCAAAAAGAACGATAAGAAAACGCGATTTAAAAGTCGGGCTTATTCGCGCTCTTTCGAATTGGGAGTATTTATATTTATGGCGCAGATTTTTCTTACAGCTCGGGTGCAAAGTAAATATTTCAAGGCAAAGCGCCGGCAACATTATTAAGGAAGGCGTTGAATCAGTAGGTTCTGAAACCTGTTTTCCGGTCAAAGTCGCGCACGGCCACTTGCTTGACATTTCCAAAAGAGACCTCGACTTCGTTTTCTTGCCGTCGGTTGTAACAGGCTCCGATCCGGCGCCCAAAGGCACAAACAACTATTACTGCCCATATATACAATCCTTCCCCTTTATGGCGAGATCGGCACTTAAAAAGCGTTTGGAAGATACAAAGCTTTTAGTTCCTATTATTCGATTTCATGAAGAAACGCCATCAGTAGTAAACGCTCTTTATGATTCATTGAAAGAATTCGGATTCGGCAAGCCGGAAATTCTGAAAGCTTATGAACTCTCATTAATACAGTATGACGAATTTAAGGCAGATCTGATACAAAAGGGCAAAGAGTTTCTAAATAAAGTAACGCCTGATAATCCGGGTGTTCTTCTGATAGGAAGGCCATATAACAGCCTTGATTCAGGGGTCTCAATGGATATCGCTCAAAAATTGACCGATCTTGGCGTAACGGTTATTCCAATGGATATGGTGGAATTGCCCAAGGATGAGTTTGAATTTATTTACTGGCAAAGCGGACGGCGAATTCTCAAGGCGGCAAAGTTGGCTAAAGATACTCCCGGCCTGTATCCTATCTATATCAGCAATTTTGGCTGCGGCCCTGATTCGTTTATTATACACCATTTTAAAAAAGTAATCGGTGAAAAGCCGCATATGATACTTGAACTCGACGAGCATTCAGCCGACGCGGGCATTGTGACAAGATGCGAAGCTTTTCTGGATAGCCTTCCCAAGAAAGACAAGGGCTACCCCGAAATTATAGAGCCGGTGAAATCAAACGGCTTTAAAAGAAAGTTGCTGATTCCGCGAATGGCCGATCACGCGGAAACATTCGCCGCGGCCTTAAGAAGTTGCGGATTGGACGCGGAAGTCCTGCCCGAAACGGATTCCCGGTCCCTGGAACTTGGGAGAAAACTAACAGGCGGCAGAGAATGTTATCCGGCGGTGCTTACTGCAGGCGATTTAGCGCGAGAATTGGAAAAACCGGATGTTGACCCGTATAAGGTGGCGTTTTTTATGCCGACTGCAGGCGGTCCTTGCCGGTTCGGGCAATACCATCATCTTCACCGCCAGCTTATGGAAAATCTTGGGTACAACAATGTGCCTATCTATTCCCCGACGTCTGATAACTCCTACGGAGACTGGCCGGGGGCGTCAGGGAAATTCAGAAGACTCGCGTGGAAAGGTTTTGTCGCCGCGGATTATCTGAGAAAGTTTCTTTATAAGAGCCGGCCTTATGAGAATAAAGAGGGCGATGCAACAAGAATCTATAAGCATTATCTTGGCAAAACTGTTGATGTTATCGAAAAGGGCGGAGACCAGCTCCCTGAAGTTCTTCGGGATGCTTTGAATGACTTTAGAGATAGCATTGATAAAAGCCTGCCACAAAGACCGATGGTTGCAATAGTTGGCGAAATTTATATAAGAAACAATCGCTATTCAAATAATAATCTGGCCGATAAATTGGAATCGCTTGGGGTAGAAATCGACGTTACAAGTTTTTCAGAGTGGATTATCTTTACTAATGAAATGTTCTGGCGGGATTCCAAGAGAGCAAGATCCCCAAAAGACATGCTAAACGCTTTAATTAAGAACTATTTTCAAAATAAAGATGAAAAATATGTGTTAAAATATATTCACAAGCGTTTAAATGGCGAAGCCGACAGTCCAATTAATGACGTTTTGAAGCATGTCGATCCGTATTTGCCGATAAGCGTTGGCGGCGAAGCAATGCCTGCTTTGGGCAAAGCTATTGACCTGATCAAAAAAGGCTACTCGGGAGTCGTGAACACATTGCCATTTACCTGTATGCCCGGCAATATAATGAACGCTATTTCGTCGGAGGTAGCGGAGAACCTGGATGACGTACCATGGCTTAATATTGCTTACGATGGCACTAACGGCGATAACGATCTTGTAAAACTCGGAGCGTTCGCCGAAAGCGTTAGGGCTTGGGCGGCAATGCGCGCTGTTATCAACTAAAAAGATTATAACAACAGTATATTATTATAGCGGCGGCAGGAACCCTTTCCTGCCGATAATAAGCGTTAGTATCCCTCAGGATGGAAGCGTGGCAACATCCTGAGGGCTCAAAGCGGTATCAGGTCCATACGAATCCGTAGAAATGTCAAAGATTTCATAGGTGACACATAAAATTATCATTACCGAGTTTTAACATAACCTTCCGGTATCTCAAACAAGCCGTCTTCAATGGTCGATGTTTCGACTTCCGTAATTTCCGCGGTTACCAGAAGAACGGTTACGCGGCCCTTAGCGGATTCTTTTGATTTTTCTTTTTTGGCTTTTCTCCCCAGCAGGCCTTTCAGCATTGATGGCATTTGAGACCCATCATCATCCTGATCGCTTGATTCCATGCCGGATTTTTGAGTGAGCATTTCGGTTTTGATTGTGTAACCCTTCATCCGCTTGGCCTCATCCAAACTGCCTGAAAATTCATCATCGAAAGCGAAAAGATATCCTTCTGTAAAAAAGGACATGGATGCCATTTCCGAGCCTGTCTTTTCCAAATACTGAGCGCTGAAATTATTGGCCTCATTGAAATTAGGGACTTCTTCACTTTTCCAAATTTGCGTGGTTATGAACATTGAATCGGCATTATCGTCTTTATTCACTCCAACAGCTGAAATTGTGGCCTTATTGCATTTAAAACCATTTACCTCTTCTATATTTTCGGAAACTGAAATATCGAAAGTCCAAACGTAATTATCATTATCGTCCTCGCCTGATTCTTCCGTAGCGTAAGGATTATCCTCGCCCGTTTTTCCGTAGATGCCTCGAAGGTTGCTTAGGCTAATCTCGTTGTAGGTTTTGTTTTTTTGATCGAGGTTCCATACAAATCCTTTATCCAAGCGAGTAATTTCTATAATTTCAGATGCCATTCCCGCATCTCCCATTTTTAAAAGTTCGCTCTTAAACGAAGTGGATGTTTCAGACCTGCTGGCCTCGCCTTTAATGTATGTTGTAGAAGTTGATTCGGTACTCCCAATTCCGAGCATCTGCCCCATTGAGGTCTTTGATTTGATCATCACATCAGAATAAACAACGCCAGGCAACGATAGCAACAAGATAAGGATAGCTAAAACTGTTTTTGAAATCATGTTTCCTCCTTAAAGTTTAATAATCAAAATAATATGATAATCGCGCCTTTTTATCAATAGAAAAAATAAATTTGAGGTTATTTTGAAAAATCAAATAAACATAATTTGGGGTTGCATATTTTAAAATATACTCTCAAGTTATGTTGTTATGTAAGTTGATATTAGGCTTTAACGAGGTTTGAAACGCATTGGCGGAAACGGCGATAAGGAATAATCCGGCGCCTCCAATCGTATAGAAGATAGGGCAGGGATTGCCGTCGGACAGCGGAAAATCAGATAATGAACTAGCCGTTTTGGCATCGCGGGGAAATGAAAATGCTTTTCGAGAAATCCTCGTCCGAAACAGATCAAAAATCCTGTCGATCTGTTTGCGGATGTTAAAAAACTCTACCGAGGCCGCTGAAGCGGCTCAGGACAGTTTCGTGAAAATTTACTTTCACCTGAAGGAATTCGACCCTGAAAGAAGTTTTTCCTCCTGGGCGGCGACAATAGCTATTAACGAGTGCCGTGATAGATTGAGGAAAAGAGTTCGATTCAATCAGACTTTCAGGGAGATAACCGAAGTGGATATTGACCGCGGCCAACCATCCGTCGATAACGCTTATGAGAATAAAAACAGGGTTGAACTGGTGGAGAAGGCTATCGAACAGCTTCCGCCAAAACTGAAAGAAACGCTTGTCTTAAAAGCGTATGGCGAATATTCTTATGATGAAATCGCTGAAATACTTAAAATCAAAACCGGAACCGTAATGTCGCGCCTTTTCAGGGCAAGGGAAAAGTTGACTGAGATACTTAAAAGGGATAATCTAATTTGACCAAATGCGAAGAAATGGAAAGCCTTCTCTGGGAAAAGGCATTAGGCGAAGTTTCTGAGGAAGAAAGCGGCAGACTGCAGAAGCATTTATCCGAATGCGAGAATTGCCAAAGTGCCTTTGGAACCATCAAGGCCGTTTTGGAATCAAAATCTGCTAATATTGATACTGTAAACGGTGTTGACACAGGGATTTTTGACGATGAAGTATTTCAGAAAATAAGAGCCAAAGAAAGCGAGTTTCGCCTTGTCCGCAAAAACAAAGGATATATGTTCCGCATGTATGGGTCGATGGCTCTGGCGGCGGCGATCGTGGCCTTTATGCTTATGTCGATTTCCGACCTGGAGAGATATACTTTTCCCATAAGCATTAAGGGCAAACAGATTATAACTGCGAAGAAAGAATATGATACGATTCATATCAAATTAGCCGGGGAAAATGCAGATGAGCAACCAGCCGATCTGCCATCCGAAATCATAAAGGAAACAATAGACAAATCTGATAAGAACGTTATGGCGCTTTCCCCCGCTACGGAATCCGCCCAATCAACTGAAACTCCATTAAGAGGCATTTCCATGCCGCCGGATTTGGAAGAAGAAATTAAATTGGAGACAAAAGCTAATAATAAACATGAAACATATCTGGTATCCGTTCCGGAACAAGAAAAAACTCCTGATTATTATTCCGGCAATGAGCTTATTTCTGAAAAAGGCGATGTGCTGGAGATGAGCAAGAAAAAAGCCTTGGGGCGCGCGGAAGCTGAGAACCCCGGGGAATTCAGCACTTCCACCGGTGAATTTTCTATTCTGGCAAACCCCGTGTCAAATCCATCTCCAGATTCTGTGATAATTAACTCAATATATTTGAGCGACGAAGCCATTCCAATTGTCTCACAGCAAACGAGAGCTTTTCTGCCGGAGGTCGTTGTTGATAGCGGAATGATTCAGACGTTGAAAACTCCGAGATCGGTTCTTGTAACGGTTGAAAAAATGCCTGTACCATTAAAAATCATTCCGCCCGAATATCCTGTTTGGGCTAGAAAAAACGGGGTCTCAGGGGCAGTATGGATAAAAGCGCGCGTTGATGAAAAAGGGAATGTCGATAACGCGGAAATAATGTCAAGTAATATGCGCGGTTTCGGTTTTGAAGAAGCGGCCCTTGAAGCAGCTAAGCTGTGTAAATATTATCCTGCGGAAGCCAACGGGATTAAAATACCGATCTGGGTTATTTATCCCGTCAATTTTGTTTATAAAAAATAATCTCGCCAAATATCTCCTTTACAAAAAATGGCCCCCTCTTTCGAAAGGGCCATGAAACGGATCCTTTATGAATATCTTCTGGAGGGGGGCGAAGACATCCAAAATCAGATCCGAGATATTACCTTATCTATCAGCAACGATCCCCGCATCGTCAGCAACCGTGACAATTTCCGTACTTATCGTTAGTTTACTCTGCTCGCCATTGGAAATATCGTCAGCCTTAGTCGGATAATTCGAGCCACACCCAACAACACCAAACAACATTATTCCGGCGCAAAAAGTCGCAATTACTTTTTTTATCTGCCCCCGCATGATTATGCCCTCCTTTCAAAAAGTCAAGTATTATTTTCCTTTTTTGTCATCTATCGAGTTTATTTGCTTAATTAGCCATTGTGATTTAAAAGCTTTTTTTACCCTTTCGATGCGTTTTTTCGTAATCCTTTGTCTTTCTTTGGCTTTCAGTATTTCTTGTTCGTTTTCCTTAGTTTGTTCTATAGTCTCATCGACCGTCGGTTTTTCTTTCCGGCTATTTGATTTTTCTGTTTGAACTTGGCTATTCACGTTAACCGCCTCCCTTAACCCTTGTCTGCGCTTATTTTAGCTTAAGCATCTTTTTTGAAATGGTTGAACCTTCAACCGTTGCTTTATAAAAGTAAATTCCGGTTCCAACCTCATTCTCCTGCTCATCTTTTCCATCCCATTGGAGCGAATGAAATCCTCGAGAAAATTCTCGATTGGCAAGAACTTTTATTTTTTGGCCCGTTAAACTGAAAATCTCCACTTTAACAGTTTGATCTTCAACAACTTCAAATCTGATCGCGGTATTTGGATTAAAGGGATTAGGAACATTGCCAAGAAGTCTTAGTTTCCCCGGCAACAGATCATCAGAAGACAAAACTCCCTGGGGAGTGCCAACTGCAATATCAGCTGTCATTGTTGGCCCCAAGTTACTTATATTAACCAGCGCGACAGAAGTTCCGGTTCCCGAATAGGCGTCTGAATTGGGCGAAGTTAAATTTGTGAAACTCGTATTGGCGGAACTTCCGGGATATGGATCTCCTATATCTCCATATCCCGTCCCCTGATCAAGTTCCCAGAGATTATCAGCCTGGATAAGAGCTACCTTGTAATGGCTGGGATTGCCGGAAGCAGGCCACCATTCGTCAGTGTTGCCAGCCTTGTTATCATCAATATGCCAGATAAGCATCCCATCGCCCGGAATATAAGAATCGTATCCCGTTTTCTGCCTGTTTTCCACCAGGAAATACTCATTGGCAGGGGAACCATTTGTCCAGAGTTTATAAATTGAAGCATTTGTTTCCACTTGCGGAAAGCTGACCCCGGTTTGATCATAGGTTGGGACCGTGGGCGTAACAAACCCTAAAAATATTCTCGACCATGCGTCAGGATGAGCAGGCGAACTGCCCATTTGCGATGGTCCATTCCAGCTTCCCCCTGCCATCAGACTCCAATCATCTATTCCATTTGAGGAATAGTCGGTGTCATAGAGATCCGGCAGTCCAAAGACATGGCCGAGTTCATGGCAGTAAACGCCCAGAGTGATGTCGCCGGGAGTAGACCAGTATTCGGGATTTATTGAATATGTGCTAATATAAACTCCATCTTTTAGGCGAGGGGTTATCCCCCACTTATGCGACCAGATATCGGTCGTATTACTGGAAAATTCGGCCCCCGGCCCGGCATGGGCGATTATCAGACCGTCAACGTAACCGTCAAGATCATTGTCGAATTGGGAGAAATCAATCGAATTGTCGAGCGAGTCAACAAGGTCCTCCACAAGTTTTTGAGTGTTGTTCGGATATGAACCGGTGCCGTAGTTGTTGTTGACATAATAAGCGTATGTTTGCGGCGCCCGGACCCATGCCAGCGCAGACGGCAAGATTGGGGACGATATAGTCAATGTATTGTAAGAAACCTCTTTGTAGTAATTGTTGACGGAACCGCTTACGTCAACATATACCAAAGTATCAAAAGCAATTGCCGCAACAGAATTGACATTATCCGAAAAATCGACAAGTATAGTAAGGATTTTGAAGTTTCCCGCGACACCCGATTTCGCAAGCATTCCGGGCTTTCTAAGTATCGGTATTCCGCCGGTGTTTAGGCCAACGGCTTCATTATCGAAACCTTTTTGAAGAAAGTTAGGCGCGGTAATTTTTCCGGAAATGATCTTTTCCGCTACCCTGGGATGAGGCGGCATCGCGAAAGAGTTGAAGTAGACAAGTACAAGAATCAGGACGATTAATACCGCCGATTCAATGGGAAATTGCAGCATTTTTTTAAGACCGGTCATTTTATTTTCTGTTTTTATATTAAACATAGCTTCAGGCCTTTCTTAGAAGTAAAGTCCCATTCCAAGAGCAAGCCTTGCTCCCTTTGTATTGGACGGGAATGGCGAACCTGAATTTGCTATGGCGAGATCAAAATGATATGGCCCGAAATGGAACCCAAGGCCGAAGGAATAAAGCGAACCTTGCCTTCCGCCAACTGATATTCCGGTCCTTAGCGGTAGGTATTTCAACGGCTTGTATTCTAATCCGGCCGCTATTTTCGGGTTAATTCCAGTTCCGGGACGAGTTTTAAGAGCCTGTTCCCAATCAAGCGACAGAATGAGTTTTGGGAATTCTCTGGAAAGCCCCAGTTTCATTGTTGACGGAAGATCAGATGAAAATGATTCAGCCGCTATTGTAGTATCGCTTGATGTTATAAGAGAATCGCTGGTTGTGCTATCTGAGAAATCCGAGGCCGTAATTGGTTCCATATCAAATGAATAGATCATTTTTTCCGTTTCGTTATCCCAAACTAATTTGCTATACACATTTTGCCATGCCGCGGAAAAATACCAGGAATGATCAAATTTGACCGCGAGCCCCAAATCGAGGGCATAGCCGGAACCGCCCAATGATGATAGAATCGCCATGTGAGCGTCGCCGACAAAGCCAGTATCGGTGGTCGCAATCATGCCTTCTGATTCGACAACTTTCTGATACGCGATCCCGCGCAGATAATGGAAACTTCCGCCAACCGCCATTTCACCGTCTTCCCACCGTTTTACCGGATGGCCATAAGAAGCTGAAATATCCGCGATACCATAACCCTCGCCGTAATTATCCGACAATGAGATTTCATCGACTACAGTATTGCCATAAAAAAGCAATTCAAGCGGGTCGCGATCAATATTCAAGCTGGACACGGCGTATCCTTTGGAAACAAGCGCGAAATTGCCCACAGAAAAATTAAGCGCTGTGGCTTCGGCTATAAGGTCCAGCCTTAAGCCGTCGGCAGGTATTGAATTCAGGATGTTTTCTTTGTCGCCGTCGGTTAAAAACTGCCCGTTGTATTTGTTATATGCTGCCAGCGAGAAGCTATTGTTTTTTACACCGGCGCCGACTGAAAATATCCCTACTGAATACTTATTATTATCACTCAACCCTAAATTCGCGGGGTTCCAGTTGGGCGCGTCCAAGCCTCTTGCTACGGCGGTATATGAACCGCCCATTCCCAGCGCTCTCGCGTTTGAATTGCCACGGCCCCACGCAAGCCCGATGGAGAGCAGAAGTATCAGGACACAAAGTCCAATTATTCCGAGTAGTTGTTGTTTTTTAAACATCATGCCCTCCTAATTTTCATTCCAAAGGTTATCGCCTATCTGGACCTGCAAAGTAGCGTTGGCTCTGATTTTGATAAAGTCATCTCCCATGATCTGTACACCTGAGCTATCAGTAGCCAGAAGACTTATTTGTTGCCCAAAATAAACTGTGTCATTATCGAAAATCGCTAAATCAGCCGAGGTCAACGTGTACGAAATCTGTGAAAGAACTGATTCTACGACCCGGCCGCTTGGATCGGTAATGCCGGACAGTAATGAATCCGGACCAAGAATAAGAGTATTCGGATCGGTGTAAAGGCCACTATCTGAAACGGTACCTATATACACTGTCAAGGCGACTCCGAGCGGAAGATATGATTCTAAATCAACGCTAACCGCGCCGTATCTGAAAGTTTCCGTAAAATTATCGGGCCTTGAACTGGAATCTATCTCCGAACTTGAGATATCCATATCTATTTCGATTGGATCCGTTATGGCAAGAGCAAACGGAGAATAAATTTCGACATCGCCGTAAATATAATCAGCCCCCGTAATTGTGGCGATTTCAAAATCCGGATTCAATGTAGCAGAACCCGAAATAGAAATCGTATCTGGCGGAGGATTAAGAAGAGTTGACAATTCATTTGAATTTACAATTAACGATGTTAATAAAGCGGGATCGCCCATCGTCAACTTGCCCTCTATTCTTCCGGCAATATTTATAGACCTGCCATCGCCTGAAATAGTAATATCCAGATCGGCGGGCACTGTGCTGTTATTATAAAGATTCAGCGTCATTTCGGCTTGGGTAAGCCGCGCCTGGTCCATTCCTTCCGGAATGTCAAGGTCCTGTTGTGTAACAGGCAAATTAACAACGGTCGGTTGGATTTGACCGGTGATAGAAGAAAATGTAATTGTGGAAAGAGTAACGTCCATGCTCAGGCTGTCATCGGCGCTAATTGTATTTTGAGACGGCGCCGAAGCCGGAACAATCGCGCTAAAATCAACCGAAACGTACTGCGTGGACGGGCTATCAACAGGCACAAAGCTATATCCGGCAAGATCGGTAGTAACCAAAACCGAACTGTTACCAGCTACCTGCCTTATAATTGTTAAATCACTGCCGCCAAATTGGAAGTTAGCCGAAGTTACATTTATAGTAAACGGCATTTGAGTATTATTGGCGATATCGAATTGCAGGGTGCCGGACTCTATGACCGAAGATTGAATTACTGTCGAATCGCTTAAGGCAGTTAATTGTGTTTGAGATTTCGTTATTTCCGGGGTCTCTGCACGCGCTCCGGAAACCGTAAGATTCGACGGGAACGACATATCCGCGGCAATTGAATGCGGCCCGGCGCCAACAATTACTCCGCCTGCAAGAGTAGCCCCCTGAAAATTCATAGACAAAGTGTTAGAGAGCCGTTGACCATCCAAGGCGATTGTATCTGCTTTCGTAGCGTTATCCGGAAGACCGCCCAGGAAATTCGTTACTCCAACGGTATGCATGTCTGCCAGATCTATAATCGTTACAATGAACGTATCGAGATCACAGTCAAGCGTATTCGCAAATGATAATACAAGGTCGCCGGATTGAACATCCATCCAACTGTAGTTGCTTACAGTGTCCAATGCCTGATCATAATTAAAGCTGGCGGGCGGAATTACGCCGAGATTCACAGTAATAAGATCATTAACGTCTGTTGTGGCTGTGGCGCTTCCGGGCGGAGCGATATCGATAAGCCCTACGGAATCTCTGATGCTGACATTCATTCCGCTTACCGTCAGATTTCCTTCTACCTGAATTGTGTCAATTGCTTGAGACATCCCAAAACCGGGGTTTCCCGCGCTGTCCAGAACAATATCGAAATTATCAATATCTTCCAGAATTTCATTGATGTCATAAGTCTTATTGGTTATTGGCACGCTCCAGGTTGTCAGCCATGACGGCGATTGAGGCTTATCAACGGAACACGCAATAAGCGTCGTCAGAGCCGCCACTGGCAAAATCAAAGCCAAAACCGCGTAATTCAAACGACTGTTTTTTTGTTTTTTCATATTACCCCTCCTGATTTGTCTTTTGATTCGCCCTTGTAATTCGCAAGGGGCATGCCATAAAACCAGAAAGAGTTCACTTTGAAACGGTGTCGTAATCTGTTAATATTATTCGAGTTACGAAGAGCCGCCAAAAGCCGGTCGAAAGTTTATTTAAAATTAGATATGCTCAATTGCTATAAGTATGGGAGAAATCCTATATTTTAGCCAAATAAAAACTTGAGATTCCGGCTATATTTACTTGAATCCACGATCCACAGTTTTATATTGGTAATATGAGAAAAATGGAGAGATTATTATATATACTTTCTTTGCTTCGTACTAATTACTGGCTGAAGGCATCGGACCTCGCGCGAAAATGCGGAGTAAGCGAGCGATCAATTTACAGAGATATTATCACTATTTCCGAGGCCAATATTCCGATTTATTTCGATGGCGGCTACAAGCTTTTGCATAAGGGATTTCTGCCTCCGGTAAACCTTTCGGTATCCGAAGCGGGTTTTTTAATAGGTTTATTAAAATCTCCTCTTTTGGGAAGAGGGAAGCCTTATCATAAT
>CAZKYQ010000035.1:0-20177 GCA_964556975.1 uncultured Ignavibacteria bacterium | reverse complement strand
ATTGTCGATACCTGCCGCTGGGTTCGCCTTGTACTTGAGCTAATTTGATAATAATAACTTGCTCAACATATAAAACTTTAATAAATTGATATGTTATGCTAATTCTTCTCTCCAATGATGATGGATACCAAGCCGACGGCATAAAGGCGCTGGCGAGAACATTAAGAAAAATAGGCAAAGTTGTAACCGTGGCGCCCCTGTGGGAACAATCCGGCACCAGCCATTCATTAACTCTCTACCGTCCTCTAAGAACCAAAAAAATATCCAAAGATGTTTACGCGGTTTCCGGCACCCCTACCGACGCTGTAATGATAGCCGTATATTGTATTCTTAAAAAAAAACCTGATATTCTTATTTCGGGGATCAATCACGGCCCCAATATGGGCGATGATGTTACCTATTCCGGCACCGTGGCCGCCGCCATGGAGGGTACTATTCTTGGAATACCATCGATTGCCATTTCTCAAGAGATTTCGAATAATAACGGCATGAAAAACAACAGGCGATTCGATAAGGCCGCAAGATTTGCCGTGAGATTAATTAAGACTGTTCTGAAAAATGGCGTTCCCAAAGGGACGCTTCTTAATGTTAATGTGCCTGAACATAAATATGCCGATTCACGAAAATATAGAATCACCCGTCTTGGCGAGCGAGTATATCATGACGTTATAACCGAAAAAATTGATCCGCGAGGAGAACCTTATTTCTGGATTGGCGGCCATTACACAATAACGGATAAAAGCCCGGAAACCGATTATGGCGCTGTGCAAAACAAGTATATTTCAGTTACCCCGCTTGATATTGACATGACAGACCGTCGCTCCTATAACTCATTGAAGGAATGGAAGATATAGCAATCGAAATCGTGCCTGACCCGTCTGGCTTATAAGTGGTTATATTTACAATTAGCCGAATATTTATGAAACTCAATAATAATAAATATCGTATGTAATTATGAGGAATAAGAAACCGACAGGCGGGAGTTGAAAATGTACAAAAAAGCGGTTCTCATTATATTCGGAATTTTGGTGATTTGTTCTGCAATTTACGCATTAATGGATCGCCGCCCTGTAACAACATCCTCCGATAAGGCTTACAAGGCTTATGAAAAGGGGCAGGATTACAATAATAAGCTCTATTTTAAAGAAGCTCTTCAGGAGTATGAGAGGGCCATTAAGCTTGATCCTCAATTCGCCATGGCGCACTTAAGAGCCGCCGGGCTTTATTGGGAATTCGACAAAAATGACGAATATAAAGAAGCCAGGGGAAAAGCGCTGGCGCTTATTGACAAGGTAAAAGACATCGAGAGAATTCAAATACTGCTGGGAATAGCAGAAATAGAGCGAAACACTGAAAATACTAAAAAATATTCATCGGAGTTACTTGATAAATACCCGGATCATTTTGACGCCGTCCATTACCTATCAATGAGATATTTCGGAGAAGGTAAATATGAGGAGGCCGTTGACGCTAATCTCCGACTATTGAAAATCAATCCGGGATATGCCCTGGCGTATAATCAGCTTGGTTATATTTATTATTTCCAGGGCGAATACGATAAATCGCTGGAAAGTTTAAAAAAATATGCTGAGATTGCCGAAGGCCAAGCTAATCCTCACGATTCTCAAGGCGAAATATTGATGAACATAGGCCGGTACGCAGAGGCTTTGGAACAATTCCAAATTGCCGACAGCATAAAGCCGGATCTGTTTTTTGTTGTATCTCACATTGGCGATTGTTATGCCAGCACCGGGCTTCATCGGGATGCCATCGGCGCCTATATGAAAGCCGGGGAGCTTGCCCGCAATGATCGATATCTTATAGAACAGAAAATTAAGATCGCGTCTTGTTATTATTATATGGATAAACTCCAGGACGCAATAGCGATTTTAGAAGAGGAAGTAGATAACGCCGCCGATAATCTGGCGCTGCAGGCCGAATTGGGCGGATATTACGTTCATTCAGGGAATATCGAAAAAGCCTTGGTTCAATTAGGCATTGTCAAGGGGCTTACAGCCAAATCGACTGCAAATGAATCTAATCCTGATTCTGTGCAAAAAATCCCACCGATTCAATTAACTCTTGAGGCTAAAATCGCTACAGAGCGCGGTAATTATGATGAAGCGATTGTTTTATATAAGCAGGTTCTTGAGCAACTCAGTAAACACAATGCCCTCAGCACAGAAAGAAGGCTCGCGGAAGTCTATACAAAAGCCGCAAGGCCGGATACTGCCATAGTCATTTTTAATGATATCCTAAGGCGTAATCCGAATGACGCGTTATGCTTATTGCGCCTGGCGGACGCCTATGAAGCAAGCGGAATGAAAAATGAACAAAAAGAAACGCTTCAAAGATTTTTGAGAGTCGCAAAAGATGCCGATGAAAATGTCCGGTTTGTTCGTGAAGCTCGCGAGGCAATCAAGAAAATTGAAAACGCGATAACTTAGTTTATTTGATTTTATAATAAGATTCATAACAACGAAAATGTCGCCGCATGAAGGCTTTTATTCCATTTTCTGACCAACGATAATGGATTTTGCTATCTATTCAAATGGATATTTTCGTTCTTTGCCCGTGTTTCACGGACTAAATTGAAAATTATATTTTCCGATATTGATTTAGTGTAAAGGGATATTGCTATCCACAGATAATTGGATTGCAGTTGAGTGGAAATTGTTAAAAAAGGGCGATACAATTTAATATTGTATTGATAAAAAGAAGGCTGGGATCCATGAAAGTCGAATATATTAATCCGTTTTTAAAATCCATTGATAACGCAATGAAGACAATGCTAGATCTTACTCCCGAAGGCGGGGCCCCCTTTGTCAAAAACGATAATACAACATCGGGAGATGTCTCTGGACTTATTGGATTTGCCGCCAAAAACTGTAAAGGCGCCATTGCCCTATGCTTCCCGACCGATACGGCAATAAAAGTCTTTAATGCAATGATGGGTGGAGTTGGGGACCAAGTCACCAAAATTACGCCTGAAGTCCAGGATGCTGTCGGAGAATTAGCCAACATTGTTGCAGGAGGCGCGAAATCCGAGCTTGCTCAATCGGGATTGACCTTCAATTTGGCGATTCCCACAATTGTTCTTGGAAGAAATCATACGATTATTCAGGAGGTCAACACTCCGGTAATAGTTGTTCCGTTGAAAATTGATGGATTGTCATTTTCAATGGAAGTATGCATGAAAATATATCAACATTAGCAAATGACAGGAATAAGATGCAATGTCGATGTTTAATATTAAAGTAGATCCGGATAAGATGGCAGCGTATTTAATCATCCAAGCCCCTAAAGATGATTATGAAGTTCTTATTGAAAATGTCAAAACTTTTTTAGACGACAAAAATGTCATATTTGGGCGGATTGATGATAATATCAAGATAGCCATCGAAAAATCGGATTGGGATAATAGAATTTTAATCGCCGAAGGGAAAAGGCCGATTCAAGGAAAAGATGGGTCCGTACAATACGCCTTTGATCCGGATCCCGGCAATGCCCCCAAAGAACGCGAGGATGGAAGCCTCGATTTCCATAATCTTAATAAAATACAGAATATATCGGCGGGTGAAAAACTGGCGGATCTTATCCATCCGGTCGAAGGAGAGCCGGGAACCGACGTTTTTGGCAATTCCGCCAAGCCGGATAAAGTCAAAGCAGCAAAAATACTGAAAGGCAAAAACACCCAATTTAACGATGATAGAACTATCCTATCCGCTGAAATAGATGGCATAATTATGCTAAAGTCGGATGGTACAATCGAAGTTTCTTCCAAAATCAATATTGACGGCGACATAGATCTTAGCACAGGTGATATGGAAGTTAAAGGCGACCTGGTTATTCGCGGGGATATTAAATCAGGTTTCAAAATTTCGGCTTCGGAAAATATAGAAATTGGCGGCACAATTGAAGACGCGCAGGTAACTGCCGGAGGATCAGTTAATGTTAAGGGCGGCTTTGTCGGCGAAGGTAATGGCTTTATCAAAGCCGGAGGCGATGTCACAATTAAATTCATCAACCGCCAAAAAATCGAGGCCGGCGGAAATATCGAAATTTATGAAGAAGCGGTTGGTTCGCGGCTGATTGCCGCCGATTCTATTATTGCTAATAAAGGCAAGGGAATTATCGCCGGGGGCGTAATAAGTGCCGCAAAGGCAATTGAAGCCAATACTCTGGGAACCGCACAAAATGTTAACACAGAAATAATTGTAGGAGATATTTCCAAACTTCTTGAAAAAATCGCAGGACGAATCAAGGAATGTGAAGGCTTGGATGAAAAGATCGACGGGATAGCCAAAAAAATGGAATTCCTGATGAAAAAAAAGAAGAAAGTCGGGTTAACCACTCAGGATGAAGAACTGTTTAAAAAACTTGATAAACTATCCGCCGATATCGACCTGACTATAAATACATTTCGCAAAGAAGTAAAATCCGCAGAAGAAACAATTGAAAATCTTAAGAAAACTGCTTTTGTAAAAGTCATCAAGATAGTTTATCCCGGCGTTACATTGAAAATCGCGGGTTCGGTAAAATATTACGAGAACGAGCGCGAGGCGACCACCTTCAAAGTCTATAACGGAGATATAATCGGCATGGAAGAGGTCGGAGCGGCAGCAAACGCCTAAAATTCTTAAATCCAATCTATTGCAATTCCATAAATAAATTTCATGCTCAGGATATGATCTTTGACATCATGGCGTAAGCCTGCCATCAGGATGTCGCAAGCTCCATCCTGATGAATATAAAGTAAAAGCAAGGTTTTTATGCGTATTTTTTTACGGCGGAAATAATCAAACCGGATATGGTTTCCGCTTGCGGAGGATACCCAGAGTCCCGGCGGCCAAAAGAAGCAGCGCAAGTATTAGCATGCCCCATTCGGACAGGGTTGGTATGGGATCGGGATTTGCGCCTAAATCAACGCGCGCCAGAATTGCCGCCATTGCGGCGCCAGTCTGCCCTATTGACGCTTGAAGATTCATGTCAAGATTCCCCATGGTATCGGCGGTCGTATGATAATATGGATACCAATCAGGACTGCTGCTCCAGGCATCAATGAAAAACATGGCCGGATACCCTCGCGTCGCGAATGAATAATGATCCGAGCCGTAACGGGGCGAGCTTTCATAAAAGGTTACTGTATCAACGCTGGTATATGTTGACATAACTTCCGCGGCCAATGATCCCAGCCAGTGAGATTGCGAGTCGGAGTAAATATACATATCTATAGGATATAACCCATGATAGGCTACCATATCGAGGTTGATTACAGCGGCGATATTCTCGCCTAAGGCCAGCATGCTATCAGCGTATTCCGCCGAACCGATCAAGCCCTGTTCTTCACCTGAAAAGGTAATAAACCTGATTGTAAGTTCAGATTGATACTGGCTAAGTACGCGGGCGGCCTCAATCACGGCAGTAGAGCCCGAACCATTGTCTTCCGCGCCCGGAGCGTTATTGTATGGATCTTCGCTTCTATCATCCAGATGACCGCATATTATAATTACAGATTCCGGCGCGACAGTTCCTGTCATTTCACCGATTACGTCGCGCATGTCCGTTCCCGAATAATTAAAAGCGAAATATGATGAGGACAGCGAAAAGCCGCCAAAGCGATTATAAACATAATCCTCCGCCAGGCGGCATTGTGAAGCGTAAGAGTATCGAGTCGAAAAATCGGTGATGTCAGATAGCGTCGATTCCGATGATGAAGCCGTTATGTTCGAGATCATTGCCGCAATATCAGGATCATACTCGGTTACAATCTGGGGCGCAAATTGCTCATGGGGCTTCAAAAATTTGGCCTTAGCCGAAAGCCTTGTCATTCCCCAGCCATATTGCGCGAACTCCTCCGCAGTTTCGGAATCTGATCGAAAAATACAATTTTCGCCGATCAACATATACGGTATGCGGCCGTCGATTTGTTTTAATTTTGCTAAATCAAGAATTCTTATTACATAATATTCTCCGGGCTTATCCGGAAAGATTTCGTTGTAATTTTTCCATTGCAGGGGCATATCAGCTTTATCCACTAACGCGAAATCATCACAAATAAAAACCGGGGCGATACTATTGGGAATTTCGCCGGGCTCCATAATAACAAGATTTAACCGCGGACTGCTTTCGTTTCCAACAGCCAGACCAGCCGAAAAAATAGCGATTTCTAAAAAAATAATTAGTTTCTTCATCTTTTCTCCTTGTCGGCAATATCTTTTAGCTTATTTAATAAGGCCAAAGCCTCTATGGGCGTTAATTTGTTCGGGTCGATTCTCGCAAGCTCATTCATTATGATGTTTTCCTCCGGGGAAAACAGCGATATTTGATATGTTGATGGTTCGGATGAACTATTTACAGGGCCATTACCCGAAGAACGACCGGATTCAAGATGTCCGAGAATCTCCAATGCCCTGTCCAGGAGGCGTTGTGGAAGGCCCGCTAATTTGGCGACCTGAACGCCGTAAGAATCATCACATCCCCCGGGCTCAATTTTATATAGAAAAACAATTGATCCCTCCCATTCTTTTACGGCGACTCGAAGGTTGAAAATGCCATTGGTGCTTTCGGCAAGCTCTATCAGCTCGTGGTAATGCGTGGCAAATAATGTTCTGGCCTTTCTGCCCTTGATTTTATTTAGATATTCAATAAGCGACCAGGCAATAGCCAAACCATCATAGGTTGATGTCCCTCTTCCGAGTTCGTCAAGCAATATTAGACTTCTGTCGGTCGCGTTATTCAAAATCGCGGCCGCCTCGGTCATCTCAACCATAAATGTCGAGCGTCCCCGCAGAATATCGTCGGACGCCCCCACGCGGGTAAATATCCTGTCGCATATTCCGATCCGGGCGGTTTTAGCCGGAACCGGAGAGCCAATTTGCGCAAGTAAAACAATTAATCCTATTTGTCTTAGATACGTTGATTTGCCTGCCATATTCGGTCCGGTAATAATCGCCATTCGTTTTTCAGAGCCATCCAAATAAACATCATTAGGCACAAATTCTCCCGACAACATGTTTCTCTCCATTACGGGATGGCGGCTTTCTTTAATTTCGATTTTCATGGATTCACTTAGTTCCGGCATCAAATAACCGGGTTGATTAGATAATACCGCGAAACCGGCGATAACGTCCACAACCGAGGCCGCCTGAGAAGCCGCTTGAATTTCTTTGGTTTTGGCGGCTATTTTTTCAACGATTTTCTCGAAAAGCTCAAACTCAATTGCCTTTATTTTCTCTTCGGCATTGAGAATTAGCTCTTCTTTTACTTTTAGCTCCTCGGTAATAAATCTTTCGGCTGAGACAAGGGTTTGCTTCCTGATATATTCCTGCGGCACTTTTGAGAGATGCGGCTTAGTGACCTCGATATAATAACCAAAGACGCGATTGAATCCTACTTTGAGAGAATTTATTCCGGTATTTTCTCGTTCAGATTTTTGCAATTCATGGATAAATTTTTTCGCTGTATCAATTTCATTCATAAGATTATCGAGCTTCTCCGAAAATCCTCTTTTAAACAGGTTCCCATCGGAAACATTGGGAGGAGGATCATCGGCAATAGCGGAATCTATTAAATCAATAAGGTCTTTAAATGATATTATCTTATTAATAGTTTCCTCAATTAGAATAGAATTCGAATTACTCAAAACTACTTTCAGATTTTCAATATTTTGCAGTCCTGTTTTCAAGGCGAATAGATCTCTTGGCCCCGCCCTGAAAGCGGCAACTTTAGAGGAAAGCCTTTCCATATCGGGTACGCTCTTCAGATACGCCCTTGTTTTATCCAAAAGCTCCGATGATGATGAAAATATTTTCACGGCCTTTTGCCTGGCTTTAATCATCCCGAGATCCTTCAATGGCGACAGGACCCAGTTTCGAAGCAGCCTTCCGCCTCCCGCGCTGAGAGAATTATCGATATTATCCAACAGTGAGTTTTTGCGCCCTTCATAGGGCGTTTCGACTAATTCAAGGTTTCGGATAGTAGCGGTATCAAGTTCCATTTTCTTATCGCGCCTGATCTTTTCAATTGTGGTAACCTGCCCCACTCTTCCCTTTTTGAGGTCATTAACATAGGCCAGGGCCGCGCCCGCTGCGCCCACCGCCGCCGTCACTCCGCCCAAACCAAACCCATCCAGACTGCTTAGCTTGAAATGGCTTAAAAGACTGTTGTACGCCATCGAAGTTTCAAAATGATAATTATCTAAGGGCGTCAAAGTTGTTTGGGGCAATGAACCGTCAATAATCTTACGGAATAATTGTTTCTCACTCTCCGGAATTATTAGTTCAGAAGGTGAATAAAACATCAAGGTTTCTTCTAAAAAAACAGTATCAAATTCGTCTATAAGAAACCGCCCGGTAGAAATATCCAGCAAGGCCATCCCCGCCAATCCATCCCGCGGATTTATTGAGGCGAGATAGTTTGGCTTGTCATCCTCAAGGGCGCCCTCTAATGTAATACTTCCGGGCGTAAACACTTCGACCACTTCTCGTTTAACAATGCCTTTGGCTTTCTTGGGGTCCTCGACCTGATCGCAGACAGCGACTTTATAGCCAGCTTTGAGAATTTTGGGAAGATATCTATTCAAAGTAAAATGAGGGATTCCCGCAAGCGGGATTTTGCCGGAATCACCGTGAGAACGAGACGTTAATGTAATTCCCAAAACCGAGGAAGCGGTGACAGCATCATCACCAAATAGCTCGTAAAAATCGCCCATTCTAAAAAACAGGATACGGCCCGGATTCTGATTTTTAATTGCGTAAAACTGTTTTAAAAGAGGAGTTAGATTTTCATGTGATTTCATCGAGAAATTGTCATCTTATTGGATAAATATCGTATAGACCTCGCCCTGTGATCGCTCAAGCTTGGACTTTTCCTTCATAGCCTTTGATTCATTTCCGTAAGGGCCTATAATTACCCTGTAGAATGTTTTATCATATTCACGAAATGTGATCATTCTCGTTTTATATCGCGCATTTCTAAAATTTTTCAAACATGTAGTTGCGTTTGATTTTCTGGCAAAGACACCCACTTGTATATAGTAGTCGACATCTATGAGGGAGTGAAGTTTTTTATTGTTTTTTGAGGCTCTTCCTTCAAGAAGCGCGGCTTCAATTTCCGGATTTCCAGGCGAGTTTTCAAATCGTTCTTTATAGAGCTCATAGAAAACGCCTGCTTTTTCGATGTTGCCAAGATTCCGATATGCTTCCGAAATGCCAATCAACGCAAATGGAAAAACCGGCGACTCGGGATTATTATTAACCAGTTTCTTATATGCCGATAGGGCCTTATCATGCTTATCCATTAATAGCAAGCAATCGGCGATCCCAAGCCGGGCCCAATTACTAATGCCCGGTTCTCCTGATTCCGATACAGCCCTGAACAGATCCATTGCGGAGCGGTATTCTCCAAGCTGTTGCTTATTTAACGCCAATTTATACCTGTTTTCAATTAAACCAAGACTTTCGTTTCCAGGATTATTGTTTATTTTGCCCGCGGTAATCAACATGCCGGCGGCGGAATAATAATCCATCAAGAGTTCAAGGGCCGATTTCACATGCTTGCCTTCCGGATATTTCTGTATGTAATCTTTGAGATATAACGACGATATATTGCCGGAACTGGCCGAAACTCCCAGAAAATACAAACAATCAGGGTCGCTTGGGTTTTTGCTAATGTGTTCTAAAAGACGTGTGTACGCTACTGAGTAATCGCCATTATTAAGGGAGTTTTCGATCTCTGTCTCAAGAGAATGAGAGGCCGAGGCCAAAAACAACACAAATAATAATGAAAAAGCTATAAAAACGCGCCAACTCTGAAACATTTCGGACATGACGGCTCGGGCTTTTTTAACCTTGCACCGCATTTTTTACAGGTAAAAATGTCATAACTAAGATTAATATTATCAGCCATATTCGATAGAATCTCAAGCCCCTCTTCAGAGCGTTTATCTCCGGCAAGAATTTTCGCCAGCTTTATGGCGGCGGCGGAATTAGAATTATCAGACTCAAGTATTGAACGCAATAAGTTTTCAGATATCTGAATCTCACCCTTTTTTTCAAGAATTCCCGCCAAAGCTATTTTTGCGGGCACATTATCAGGATCGCTTTTCAGCACTCGGCGATAGATGTCCTCAACCTCGCCGAAGCGCCCTAATTCAAAAAATGTCTCTTCAATAGTCGAAAACGCGAGATAAGCATATCGAGGGACCTCCTCGCAGAGCTTTCTTAAATACTCCACACCATCGTCGATCCGGCCTTCCTGCCGATAACTCTCCGCAATATAGATGTACGGAAAAGGATTATTTTTATCCAAAGAAATAGCTTCCTTATAGGCAAGGCGGGCCTGATGATATTTGCCTTCATTATGCTGTTCACGGCCTATCATTACCTTAATATTCGCCATAAGCGGATTTTTCTTTGCCTTGTTTCTTTTCATTATTCCGCGATAAAGCTCCTCGGCTTCTTTCCATAATTTATTTTCCATATAAAGATATAGAATTTTTTCTTCGGCCCATCCTTTAAAGCCGTCGTTCTTTAACATTGGGCCCAAAAGGCTTATAGCCTTATCGTTTGCGTTTGCTTCAATATAATCAAGCGCCAGGCTTTTATTTATTTCGTTATGCAGCTCGTTGGGAATATTGCGTCTTAATGTAAGCTCTCTATGGATCTGTAATGCCTTGTCAATCATGCCCTTTTCTCTAAACAAATCGCCCATTTTCAGATAAGCATCAATATTCTCCGTATCCTGGTCTACCGCTTGCCGCAACTTGACAAAAGCAGTTTGGTCGTCCCCGGAGATAATTGAACGAAGGCCGTCAATATATGCTTCCCGCGAAGATTCATCTGATTTTTTTCTGTGATTGAAGAAAACCGTAAAACCGGCTATGATAGCTATGGCGGCGATAAATATTACCCACCAATATTGGCCCATATTACTCATTCTCCCCGGGCCCGTCCGCCATATCCTGCGGGGCCACTTCTTCCAAAGGGAGGTTTCTTAGGGCCTTGATTTCCTCCAGAAGCTGCCTGTTTTTCTTGCGAAGCTCCGATGCTTTTGATGAAATCTTAAAATACTGATACATTGACACCAGAAACCAGAAGATTACTCCTACGGCAAAAGACGCGAAAATGACCATTACAAGGTGAACTTCCTGATAATAATGTTTCCAAAGCTGTATTGAAGTTGTCTCCTGCGCGTTCTGGAACGAAAAGAACATAACCGCCAACAATACTGCGGCGGCAAAAGCATATTTGATTACCCACATCCAAACCTCCTAATCATTATATGATCATAATTAATAAACAAATAACAGTCAATAAAAAAACCTCCCCCGGTCGAGGGAGGTTTTTGGGCGCTAAGCGCTATAAATCTATTGATTGAATAAGAGCATGGAATTCCTCGGCGTTTGTTTCATAAAATTCACGCTCGCAATAAGCATGGATCACATAAATATTGCTCCCTTTCTTCACCAAATATATTTCATGAACTTCATGGTCGTTTATGTATTTCTGGCTACCCCTTATTTCAAGGACTCTTTTATAATTCCTCTTGATATAAATCTGTCGGGCCTCCAAAGAATCAATCAAAACGTTGCCGGAGGTAATAAAATCGCTGTCTTTAAGCAATTTCATTTTAGTAATTATCTTATTTTCGGATTTATGCTCGTCAAGACTGCGTTTTAATAACGCCTCAAAAGCGAAAACATCACCATTGAACTCCTGGGCAAAAATCGAAAATGAGGGGATCGTATAATCGCCGCCGTAGGCTTGAATATTAGGATTTACTGAATAATTCTTCTTTACAAGATAAACACGTTCCACATCCGGCTCTTTTAATGCCTTGGCTTTCCAATTATCCTGGAAATTCATCGTCCAGCCATAAGTCGTATCGGTAATTAAGTTATTTTTGATCTCAACCGTTTTCTTCTTTTTGGCAAACGCCATCGGCGCCGTTAGCATCAATGCCACAACAACAATCATTATTCTTTTAATCATATCAAACCTCCTCGTATCATCTTAATTAATATAACGTCTACTTTTCCAGGTTGTTTCAAAGTATTTACGCAAAACTCCATTTAAAGCGCCCAATTATTTCTTGCTAATTACAATCTCATATTGCAAATGTTTGTGCCAGTCAACATCTCTCTATTACGTTAGAATACAATTGATTGCGCATTTTATTCAATTTAAAATATGATCGATTTTCAAAATACGATTCTTTGGGGCTATTTAACTTCGGTCAGTTGTCTGAAAAGCCTATTATTTCCCGCGCTCTTGCGATAGCCTTGTCGGAAATTGATTTGCCGGACAAAAGAGCAGCAATCTCCTTTACGCGCTCTTCGGGCCCAAGTTTTTTAACCACAGTAATCGATCTGTTCTTGACTCTTTTCTTAAATACTTTGAAATGCTGGTCAGCGATGGCGGCTATTTGATGGAGATGGGTTATACAGATAACCTGATGTTTACGAGATAGTTCTTTCAATTGGTCGGCGACTTTGGAGGCCGCTTCTCCGGAAATCCCAACATCAATCTCGTCGAATATCTCACATCTGCGGAAGGAATTCTTTAGAAAGGCGTTTTTCAAAGCCAGCATGACCCTCGAAATTTCGCCGCCTGACGCTATTTTGGTTAGCTGCTTTAAGCCCTCGCCAGGATTGGCGCAGAATAAAAACTCGACTATATCAAAACCGGAAGCGTCTCCGGCAAGATTGTTTCCATCCGCGCTATAAATACCATTAGAGTCCTCTTTGGAAGTTATTTCTATCGCGAATTGAGCTTTGTCCATCCCCATCAATGAAAGGTTCGACGATACTAATTCTTCAAGCAGTTTTTTTGCGGATTTTCTTTTTTTTGAAATTTTACTCGCGGTTGAATTTAATTTAATCAATATTTCATTTAATTTCTTTTCAATAATACCGGGGTCATTCGATTTTAATTTGAGCTTGGAAAGTTCATTTCTTGATTTTTCCTCGTATTCCAACAATCCTTGAATTTTCGAATCATATTTTTTTTTCAGCCTGAAAATCTCCTGAAGCCGGGCATTGATCTCCTCAAGCCGATTGGGATCATCATCCATATTATCAATAAAATTCCTTATCCTGATCGCCGCTTCGTTGATAGAATCCGAAGCTCCGCTTATTGCTCCAAGAATATTCTTTATTTCTTTGTGGCCTGTTTCTACAGAACGAAGCATCTTCACCGATTCCCCGATCTTCTCAACAACGGAACCATCGGCTTCGAGTAGGATCGATATCGCCAATTCACCGGATTCCTTTATCTGCCGGCTATTTTCGAGGAGCTTTTTTTCAATCTTCAGATCATCATCCTCGTCAATTTGTAAATTGGCGTTTTTAATTTCGGAAATTTGAAATTCCAACAGTTCAATTCTCTCGCTAATCTCGCGGGCATTCCGTCTTGCATAAGAGAGCTCTTCTTTATAGGACAAGGCATTGTTGTAAAAACGTTTCAGATCCGACAGCTCGCTTTGAATATTTGTAAAATTATCGAGATGTCCGATGTGCGTTGACGGGTCCAGAAGGGCTTGATGAGAATGTTGGCCCAGAATCGAGAACAATTCTTTGGAAATGCCCTTTATAATTGTCAGATTTACCTGTTTTTTCCCTATGAAAGATTTGCCGCCCGATTTCCTATATTCCCGTTTCAGCGTTATTTTACTTCCTTCTGAAAGATATTCAGTTAATTTATTAGCGGCATTTGAGGCTGTATTTTCGCCTATTTGGAATTCTGCTTCGACAATGGAATTATTGGCTCCGGTTCGAATTATATCTTCAGACCCTTTATTACCGGATGCAAAGCCAATGGCGCCGATAATTATAGATTTGCCCGCTCCGGTAGAACCGGTTAGGACATTTAAACCGTCCCCGAATTGTATGTCGAGCTTATCTATCAGGGCGAAATTTGTTATTCGCAATCGTTCAAGCATTACGAGTTCAGCAAAGGCCTCGCTCCCCAATGAAGCTTCGTCCGAAGGATTTCATAAAATGATCCTCCATTTAATTTTACCAATTTTAATTTGTGCCTGGATTGCCTGATATTCGCGGTCTGCCCAATTTCCAGATTATCAATTATTTGGCCGTCCGCGGATATTCTCAGCTTCTTTTCCTTACTTTCGGTTTTAATCGTAATTATATCGTTCGGCGGAAAAACAATCGGTCTAAGCGTCAGAGTATGAGGAGAAATAGGGCTTACAACAATCGCGTCCATCAAAGGATTCAAAATCGGCCCTCCAACCGAAAGTGAATAGGCCGTCGATCCTGTCGGACTGGCAATAATAATTCCGTCCGCGTCATAAGAACAAATAAAAAGATCGTTTGAATAAAGGTCCATCTGAACAAGATTGGTGCTGTCGCCATGGTCGAATACAATATCGTTTAGGGCATGATAGGCTGATTGTTTATTTTGAGGCGTTTGGACTTCAAGCATCATACGCTCTTCAATACTGAAATCATCGTTTTTTAACCGTTCAAGAGCTTCATTGACAAGTTTTTCCGATACTTCAGTTAGAAATCCAAGGCTTCCAAGATTTATACCCAAAACCGGAATGTCATTCGGGCCGGCGATCTGGGCTGAAGACAGCATGGAACCGTCTCCGCCAAGGCTGATTATTACATCGCTGGTCCGCCCAATTTCCATATTGGATACAGCATTTTTTACTCCGGAGATTCTGGCGAGGTCTGAGCAGATTTGGCAATCAACGCTATTGTCATTTGCCCAATCGATAATTAATTCGGTAATCTTTTTTATATTAGGACGGTCAATGTGCCCTATTACGCCAAATTTTTTCAATTTCTTTTTCGGGCTTTAGATTTCGATTTTGCCGACTGTAAGGCCTCCAGGACGGTCATAGCAATCCCTTCAAAATCAAGTGAAAGCCTGTTTAACAGCCAATCGCGGCCGCCATGTTCGATAAATCTATTGGGAATGCCCATAACTTTAATGTTATTTTTATAACCTTTTTCCAAAGCCCATCGAATCACGCCTTCGCCAAAACCGCCATTTGCGCTGTTCTCGCAAACCGTAACAATGTTCTCATATTTTTTTAACGATTCAGATAATATCTCTTCGTCCATTGGAGAAACAAATCGACAGTTAATTACCCGGCAGCTAATTCCATCTTTATCCAAAATATCGGCCGCTTTCCACGCATCGTAAACCATTGAGCCAACGGCAAGAACCGCGATGTCATCACCCTCTCTGATGATTTCCCATGATCCAGCCTTAAACGGCCTAATGCCCATATCCACATTATCTTCGGGTATGGATGCCCGCGGGTATCGAATTGCGACAGGGCCATCGTTATAGGTTGCCGCCCATGCGAGAGAATCGCGCAACTCACGGCCGTCTTTCGGCGCGACAATGGCCAAATTGGGAACCGCCCGCAAATACGAAATATCAAATGCCCCATGATGTGTCGGGCCGTCATCGCCGACAAGCCCCGCCCTATCAAGACAAAACACAACCGGCAGGTCCTGCAAGGCAACGTCATGGATCACCTGATCAAAGCCCCGTTGTAAAAATGAGGAATATACAGCGAAATAAGGCTTCATTCCGCTTGCCGCAAGGCCTCCGGCAAATGTTACCGCATGCTGTTCGGCAATTCCTACATCAAAAAATCTTTCCGGATATTTTTCGGAAAATTCAACAAGCCCGGTCCCGCTCGACATAGCCGCCGTTATAACGCAGATTTTATCGTCTATTCCGCCGAGATGGGTCATTACTTTTCCAAAAACGCTTGTAAAGGGGAGTGATTTGCTTAATGAAAGCGATTTGCCAGTCATCTTATCAAACTTCGAAACCCCATGCAAACGATAGGTATCTTCTTCGGCAAACTTGTATCCCTTGCCCTTTACAGTCAGGATATGAAGAATTTTAGGGCCGGGTAGTTTTTTTATTTGGCTCATGGTCTTTACAAGCGACTTGATATCGTGTCCGTCGATTGGGCCAAAATATCTGATCCCGAATTTTTCAAAAATAACTCCTGGAACCACCATGTTTTTCAATGACTCTTCAACCGCCGCTACTGCTTTGCGAAAGTACTCGCGTTTGGGAAGAAGCCCTGTTAATTTCCAGATTTCGGATTTTATTTTGTTGTACGGCTTGTCGGTTATCACTTCTGTCAGATATTTGGCAATTGCGCCGACGTTTTTTGAAATTGACATAGTATTATCATTTAAAACAACAAGCATGTTGCGTCCTGAAGCGCCGATCTGATTCAATCCTTCCCATGCCATGCCGCCCGTAAGGGAGCCATCGCCAACAACCGCGATAACATCATTGTCATCGCCTTTAAGATCGCGGGCGGCGGCAAAACCCAAGGCCGCCGAAAGAGCAGTGCAGGCATGCCCGGCGCCAAAAGAATCATAATCCGATTCCTGACGATTGGCGAACCCGGAAAGCCCTCCCGCTGTCCTTATTGTATGGAACCTGCCGCGCCTTCCGGTCAAAATTTTGTGGGTGTAAATTTGATGGCTTACATCATAGATCATAGTATCGCGAGGAGCATTGAAAACGTAATGCAAGGCGATAGAGAATTCTACGGCGCCAAGATTCGGCCCAAGATGGCCCCCATTGTGGGAAACAACATCAATAATGAGCTCCCGGATTTCTGACGCTAATTCGGGAAGCTCCTCAATTTTCAGTTTTTTTAAATCTTCCGGAGTATTTACCAAATCAAGCAGGCTACTCATCGTCATCTCCTTCATTATCTTCAAAAAGCTCCAGATCAAACTCCCCGCCTGTTTTCTCCACGATTTTCTTTACGCGGTTTTCTGCGCTTTCGAGCTTTTTCTTGCAAAGCTTTGAAAGTTCTATTCCCTTTTCGAATGATTTGACCGAATCCTCTAGCGTTAGCTCCCCTGATTCGAGTTCCTCGACAATTTTTTCCAATCTTGTCATAGCCTCTTCGAAATTTAGCTTCTGTAATGATTTATTTTTTTCAGCCATTTTTCTTTGCCTTTAACATTACCTTTCTTATACCATTCAAAATATAAAAATATGTCTAATTTTTCAACTGGCGCAAGACTTATTTTAACTAAGATAATGAATTGGCTCTATTTTTCCCGTTTTTGACCGCGCCCCATCAGATCGTCTATCGCCTGCCGGGGAGGTTTATTTTCAAAAAGAACGTCGTAAACCTCGAAAGCAATTGGCATTTCGACATTTACTTTAACCGAAAGCTCTCTTGCGGATTTTGTAGTTTCGACACCTTCGGCAACCATTGACATTTCTGAAAGAACATCCTTGAGTTTGCGGCCTTTTCCAATCTGGTCTCCTACGAACCGGTTTCTGGAATGCCTTGAAAGACAAGTCGTTACAAGGTCGCCGATTCCGGCAAGGCCGGAAAATGTCATCGGGTCGGCCCCCATTTTAACTCCAAGCCGTACAATTTCGGCGAGCCCTCTGGTTATTAAAGCTCCCCGCGTGTTATCGCCAAGCTCAAGACCGTCCAACATTCCAGCGGCAAGGGCGATTACATTCTTCAGAGAGCCTGCAAGCTCAACTCCTATCAAATCGTTCGTAGAGTACACTCTGAAATTTGAGGTAGTAAAAAGGTTTTGGATTCGTTCAGCTATCTCGATAGACATAGACGCCACAGTTACGGCAGTCGGCATTTCACGGGCGACCTCCTCGGCATGAGACGGCCCGGATAGAGTGCATGTTCCCAATCTAAACTCCTCGGGAATCAGTTCGTTTATAACCTCGGACATTCTTTTTAAAGAACCGACTTCGATGCCTTTGGCAAGATTCACATATATTTGTTTTTTCCCGATATCAAGATTTGATAAGCCCGCCAGCGCCGGCCTAAGATACTGCGATGGAACGGCGCAAAATATAATGTCGGCTCCAATAATGGATTCAGCCAGATTATTGGAAATTACTATTGAATCTTCTATTTTAATGCCGGGCAATTTTGACGGCAATTCCCGACTGCTTTGAAGAGATTCGCATGCTTTTTGATCAAATTCCCACATATTAACAGAATGGGAATTTAGTCTTAATAGGTTCGCTATCGCGATTCCCCAGCTTCCAGCGCCCAGAATTGTTATTTTCGATTTTTTCATAACGTCTCAACCACCATTACATTTGTTTCCCCTGCTCTTGACATCGGGGAACCTGAAGTTATTATAATCCTATCGCCTTTTTTCGCTGCATTATTTTTTAAAATAGTTTCCCTTATTTGATCAATCATTGAGCCAAGTTTCAACTGGCGGTTCAAAGATATGGATTCTACTCCCCGCGTCATTAAAAGATCCATTCTTGTCCGAAAATTCTCTGATAGGGCAATGATTCTTGCTTGCGGCCGATATTTTGATATTAATCTTGCAGTCTGCCCGCTTCTTGTGGGCGCGGCAATGATTTTAATTTTTAAGTCCCTGGCTGTTATTACAACCGATCTGGCAACACAATCAGCGATATCAGGAGTTTCGTTAATAGAGCGCTGTAAATAATCATAAGGCTTATTCATTTTCTCAGCTTCTATGATTATCTTTCTTAAAATTTTCACGGTCTCAATTGGAAATTTCCCTATGGCGGTTTCTTGTGAGAGCATCAAAGCATCTGTTCCGTCCAGGACGGCATTGGCGGCATCGGTTGCCTCAGCTCGCGTAGGCTGCGGGTTATGCACCATGGAATCCAAAACCTGCGTTGCGGTTATTACCGGCTTACCCGCCAAATTACAGCAAGATAATATTTGTTTCTGGACAGAAGGAATTCGCTGAATTGGAATCTCTATTCCGAGATCGCCTCGTGCTAACATTACGCCATCGGTTTCAGAAAGAATATTGTCAAAATCGTCCAGGGCCTCGGGTTTTTCAATTTTCGCTATAACAAACTGATCGCCTCTTTCGGATTTTATCAATCGTTTCAATTTTTTAATATCGCTTCGGCTGCGAACAAACGACATGGCGATAAAATCCACTTTATTTTTTATACAGAATTTGACGCACTTCCTGTCAAAAACCGTCAACGAAGGAAACGAATAGGCCGACTCCGGGATATTCACACCTTTGCCTGTGTCTATATCTCCGCCAATATCCACACGGCATTTGATGCTGCTACCCGATATTTTCAATACTGTCAATTTCACAATGCCGTCGTTTATAAAAATATGACCGCCTTTTTTTACGGCTTTATGGATATTATGAAAATTAATCGGTAACTCATCATTGCCTTCAAATTTCTTTCCATATCTGAAATAAACAATATCCCCTCTTTTTAGTTTACATGGGCCGTTATCGATAATCCCCAGCCGGATTTTTGGGCCGGGAAGATCACTCATAATTCCAATGTTTGCCTTTAATTCCCGCGAGGTTTTCCTAATGAGCTTTATCAGGCTGGCATGCGAAGGCAAATCGCCATGAGATAGATTCAGGCGAAAAATATTTACTCCGGCATTGATTAGTTTTTTAACGATAGTTTCAGTGGAAGAAGCCGGGCCCAGAGTAGCAATAATTTTTGTGGCGGCAAACTCTATCATTTTTTAACACCCAGCTTATTTTCATTGCCGTTAAGCAATCTTTTGGTATTCGAACGATGAGTATATAACGCAAGAATTAAAATTATAAACGCCAGCGCGATCATTTCATTCTGGACCGGTATTTCAAGGTAATATCTTTCCAGTATAATTGAGATAGAATAAAGGGAGGCCGCTAATATTGATCCCAGTGATACATATCGACAAATAAACACGGTCGCGATAAAAACAAGAACGGCGAAACCAAGTTCGAGCGGCGATAGGAACAGAAGCAACCCGGCGCCCGTAGCAATTCCTTTGCCTCCTTTGAATTTTGCGAACAACGGAAACAGGTGGCCTACAATGGCGGCAAGCCCCCCTATCAGGGCAAGCTGGATTGAAGTAAGGGCGATATCGCCGAAATTAGCCTTTGTCGCGAGAAACGCCGCAAGATACCCTTTGCCTATATCGATAACCAGCGTAATAACCGCGAGTTTCCACCCAAGCACTCTGAAAACATTTGTGGCGCCCATCGATTTCGAACCATGCTCCCGAAGATCGACTCCTTTGATTACCCTGCCGAGCCACACGCCGGTAGGAACCGAACCCAAAAGATAACCGATACCGATTGCCGTTAAAACCGTAATCATAATTAGCTCCGAAGCTTGAAAATTAATTTGAGAGGCGTACCCATAAATTTGTAAACC
>CAZKYQ010000034.1:18971-20631 GCA_964556975.1 uncultured Ignavibacteria bacterium | reverse complement strand
TGTCGAGCTTAAAGATGTCCGGGTGGAAGACAATGAGCTATTAATTGAGAAAATGATTGAATCAAGCATTAAATTCAAAATAGGTAAAAACAAAATTACGGTTTCATCCTCCGGCCGTCCAAGGGCTGTGAATATAACAACTTACCCGTTTCCTGGCTTCCCGACAGACCTCCAGGCATCGGCAATGGCCTTTATGGCTGTCTGCAAAGGAACTTCACAAATAAGAGAAACCGTATTTACCGAAAGGTTTACTCATGTGATGGAGATGATCCGCTTGGGGGCCGATATTAAAATTACCGGAGATGAGGCGACAATTACGGGGGTAGAAAAATTAAACGGCGCATCGGTGATGGCTTCTGATATTCGCGCCGGCGCGGGACTGGTTGTGGCCGCTTTGGCGGCAAAAGGAGAAACGGAAATTCTTCGCGTGTATCATATCGATCGCGGCTATCAGCATATTGAAAATAAAATTAAGCTTCTCGGAGGGAATATTAAGCGCGCGCGCATGTAATACTAATGGGGCAGGAACCAACAGCTCGCCAGGAATGTTTTACAAATTGAGCAGGCAATAATTCGGGAGTAATTTAATGGAACTAAGAAAATTATATATCGCAACGCTCTTAATTCTAATGGCCCAAACGACAATGGGGCAAAACACTTTCTTCGGACAAAACAAAGTACAGTATAAGGATTTTGACTGGTATTATATACAAACTTCTGATTTTGACATCTATTTTTATCAAGGCGAAGATTCCCTTGCCATATTTGCCGCGGAAGCCCTCACTAATGCCTATAAAGATATAAACGATGAACTGAATTACAGTTTATCAAAAAGAGTTCCCGTAATAATCTACGCTTCGCACAATGAATTCCAGCAGACAAATGTTATAGGCGAATTGATTCCGGAAGGAGTCGGAGGATTCACAGAAGTTTTTCAAAATAGAATTGTGATTCCATTTACAGGCTCATACGAGGATTTCCGCCATGTTCTTCATCATGAGTTGACACACGCGGTAGTTTTTGACCTGCTTTATGGAAACGCTTTAAAATCTGTTTTCTCCAGAGAAGCACTTTTCAGGCCTCCCTTGTGGTTTTCTGAAGGATATGCTGAATATTCCTCCCGCCACGGTTGGGACATTGAGGCCGATATGTTCGTGCGCGACGCTGTAATCGAAGGTTATCTGCCGCCGCTTCAATTCCTTGGAGGTTTTCTGGCATATAAAGGCGGGCAATGCGCAATCAACTATATTTGCGAGAAATATGGCGAAGAAAAAATCTTTGAGATTTTAAGCAAGGGCAGATCGGTAATAACTATGGAACGGGCGGTTAAGGGGGCCTTGGGAATATCTCTTGAAGACCTTTCCGAAGATTGGCATAAAACGCTAAGAAGAATTTATTGGCCGGAAATCGCTGAACGTGATGATCCCGATGAACTCGGAGAGATGTTGACTGACCACATCGAAGATGGTTCCGTATATAATCAACAACCCGAATGGTCACCTTCCGGAGACCGTTTAGCTTTCTTCTCCGACAAATCAAATCCACAAAACGGCTATTCGGACAGATACAACGAAATTTATATTATCTCAACTATCGACGGCGAAATCATCTCGCGCCTTGTGAAGGCCGAACGCTCGGGCGATTTGGAATCTCTGCATTC
>CAZKYQ010000034.1:11304-18871 GCA_964556975.1 uncultured Ignavibacteria bacterium | reverse complement strand
ATTGCTTTCTCATCGGACAGGCCGTTTGATGGAAATGGCGGAAATGAATTCAATTACGGTAATTACAATATTTTCGTATTGACGCTGGAAAGTAATGAAATCGAAAATATCACCGGGAATCCTTACAATAATTCGCAGCCCGCTTTCTCCCCTGATGGAAAAAGAATTGCGTATATGTCAAATAAAAACGGGATCAGCAATATATATATATGCGATATCGAAAAAGCCGAGTCTTTCCCCATAACCAATATAATTTCCGGCGTTTTTGCTCCCTCATGGTCTCCCGAAGGGGATAAATTAGCGGTTTCCGCGTTCAATAAATACGGGTTTGATATCATTGTATTAAAAGACCTGAAAAATGCCGCTCCGGACAGCGGAAAGCTTTCAATTACGCCATTTATGCGCAAGCTTCGCGATAATGAAAAAAATATTTTCGTACCGGAATTAATATTGACAGAGGAGCAGGTCAACAAAATAGCGGGCGATTCAACATCGAAGCTGACAAGCGATTTCAACACCTATGTTTTCAAGGCAGGACAAAGTCTGATAGATAGAGAAAGTTATCATAGCGAATCTGATTCTATGGATAGCCAGCCATCCGAAACGGCAGAAATTTCCGAGAAAGACACGCTGGAGTATTTAAAGCCTGACGGCAATTTCAAGCAGAATAAATATAAATTGAAATTCTCTCCTGAGCTTATAACCGGCGGGTTATCTTACGATAATTTTTACGGCCTTCGCGGACAATCTTTCCTGGCGATTTCAGATATGTTTGGCGATCATCATTTTTATATAGTTACAGATCTGGTCAATACAATTGACCAATCCAATATTCAGCTAAGCTACTCATATACGGAAAAAAGAATAAACTATGCTGTGGGAATTTTTCATTTCAAGGATACTTATTATGATGATTTCGAAAGGATCTATTTCTCAGACAGAGTTTTCGGACTGCAAACATCCGCCAGTTACCCTTTCTCCCGATTTTCCCGTTTTGATGTAAATCTCACTCAGATGACAGTTTCACGAGATAATTTCAGATACAAGCCCAATTCCACGACTAACCTGATGTTATTATCCGGTGATCTTGTCAGCGATGCCGTAATTTGGGGCATTGTGGGACCGGTATCGGGACAACGTTATAAGCTGTCTTTGGAGAAATCTTTAAAAAGCGTTGATACCGGGCTTTCCTACCTCTCTTTTCAGCTGGATTACCGCAAATATCTGCATTTCTGGGATAGATATAATTTCGCTATCAGATTGGGCGGAGGAGCCTCTTCCGGTGAAAATGCCAAATTATTCCATTTGGGAGGATCGTCAAATTGGATTGGGCCAAAAAGAAAAACATCGGATATTTATAGCGTAAACAATATATATATCAATGAAATCATCGTCCCCCTTAGAGGATACAGTTATTTTGAGGATACCGGCACACATTATGCCATAGCTAATTTCGAGTTTCGGTACCCATTTATAGACTATTTCCAATTGAGATTCCCTTTGCCTATTTCTTTACAACAGATATCGGGAGCTATTTTTTGGGACATCGGCGCGGCATGGACCAAGCGAAAAGAACTGCGAGTTTTCGACCCTGACCAAGGATTCCCGGTACTTGGCAGCGTAAACTCCGGAATCGGTTTTGGAGCCCGGGCCAATCTCGGAATTTTTGTTCTGAGGGTGGACCTTGCGTGGGCAACAGATCTTGATACCATAGCGCATAAGCCGGAAACATATTTTTCATTTGGCGCGGAATTCTAATAAGAACGCTTTCTTCCCCAAAATTGTCTAAATGTTCGAAATTTATGAGCATCAGGATGTCAAAGATTCCATCCCGACGCATAAATTAAAAGCCACAATGCTGTAAACCTATATCCCGATACGAGTTAACGAAAATCGGGCGGGATTTCTTCTTCTGGTAACCAAGCGCCGCTTGGTTACCTTTGACACAAGTTATGGGTTGCCAAGCAGGCGCTTGGCAACCAGGACAAATTCGAAATTTATGAGCATCAGGATGTCAATGATTCCATCCCGACGCATAAATTAAAAGCCACAATGCTGTAAACCTATATCCCGATACAAGTTGACGAAAATCGAGCGGGATTTGAATTGACAATTGAATAAAATATAGTAAATTGAAGCAAAAAAGTAAGGCGGTTAAGATGAAAAATTCGATCTTTTTGCTGCTAATAAGCGGCTTAATACTCTTTGCTCCGGGAAACAGCTATTCAGCCCTGCCGGGAGATATTGACGCTGATTTTGATTCAGGAAAACTAACTGTTTCCGAGAGATTGACATTGAAAGCTTTGATGTTAACCGACCCTGATTCCCTGCCTGAAAAATACCGGCTTGATAGGCCTCTCAAAGACGGCACTATGCTAATTAGAGATATTGTCGAGCATTGGGACGAGGCTAACCAGCGGTTTAAAGAGCGGTTCTCGTTTCTACTGACAAGAGTTAATAAACAGAAATATTTCGATACGCCCTCCGGGTTTTTCCGGATTCATTATGATACTACCGGAGGCCACGCCGTCTATCAAGCAGGCATAGACGTAAATCCTCCCGACGGGGTTCCGGACTATGTCAACAGGACCGCGGAATATTTTGATTTGGCCTGGCGCTATCAATGCGACACTCTGGGCTACGATACTCCTCCCTTCGATGGCTCTAATGGAGGCGGCAATGATCTTTACGATGTTTATATGCATCATTATTCCGGCGCCTATGGAGTCACGTTTTCTGAAAACTCGTCCTATCAGAGGCCCGGCAGAAACTATGACTATACAAGTTATATTTACGTCGATCCGACATACGCCGGATTCGGGTATGCCGACCGCACATTGCCGATGAAGGTAACGTCCGCTCATGAATTTTTCCATGCGGTCCAATTCGCCTATAACGTAAACGCCGGTTCCTGGTATATGGAAAATTGCGCCACATGGATGGAAGATATAATTTGGGACGGCATCAATGATAATTACGCGTACTTGTTTTACTTTTTGAATTATCCTCATTACGCGCTTACTACCGCAAACGGAGGATTCGAATACGGCGGATTTATCTGGCCGATGTTTCTATATGAAAACTGGGGGCATGATTTTATACGCCAGACATGGGAATATTCAATCAATGTTCCCGCTCTGGCCGCGCTCGATCAGGTTTGCGCAAATTATGGAACATTCCTTGAAGAGCAATATGTTATATTTTCGTTATGGAATTATCTTACAAATTACAGGGACGACGGCAACCATTATGAGGAAGGCGGCTCTTATAACCTGGCAAGAACCATGAGGACCCATACAAGCTATCCTGTTGACAATATGTCTTCATCCTCGAGGCCTAACGCATTAGGCTGTAATTATATTTCTTTTGTGAATTCCGGGCAGTCCGGAGACCTTCATATCGTTTTCGACGGCCAGGACAGCCAGCTCTGGTATTTGCAAATAATAAAAGCATCTGCCAACAACAGCCATACCTATGACATTATTAATTTGGATTCGCAGAACGATGGCGAATACACAGTTGAAGATTTCGGACAATACGAGTGGGTGGCGATAATTACCGATATTATACAGGGGGCTAACGGCAACTACAGTTATTCCGCTTACCTGGAGCAAACGAGCGTTGATGAGCAAAGCCCTGTTTTGCCTGAGGAAATTACCTTAAACGGCAATTATCCCAATCCATTTAATTCGGAGACCGTTGTTTCAATATTTTCACCGCGGCAGGAACCGGCCAGCATCGCCGTTTATGACATCAAAGGGCGCATGATAACTAATTTCAAAATTAATTTGATAGCGGGCGAGAATCTGGTTCCAGTCAATTTTAACGATAACTCGCTGGATAAAACATCCAGCGGAGTATTATATTACGCAGTTGAAACGAGCAGTAGAAAATTAACCGGGAAAATGCTTTTTCTTAAGTAGGGAGGTTTATGAAGCCGCGTTTAGCAATCATAATTTTGGGCGTACTGATAATCGCGTCCACCGCTTTCGGGCAAAAATTAAAATCCAAAACAGCGCCGGATTTCATTTTGAAAGATATCAACGGAAAACGCGTTACTCTTTCCAAAAATTACGGCGAAGGGCCTATTTATATATCCTTCTGGGCCACCTGGTGCAAACCATGCCGCGAGGAACTTAAAATTATTCAAGGACTCTATGAAAAATATCGCGATAGAGGATTCAAGGTTTTCGCGATAAATACCGAGGGCCCTAAGGCCAGCGGAAAAATAAAAAGCTATGTAAAATCAAATGGCTGGACCTTTGATATACTCATTGACGCTGACGGGGAAGTTTTCAGGCGTAAATACAAAGGATTTGTCCAGCCATATACTATCATGACTGACCCTCAAGGGCAAATAATCCTGAACTCTATCGGTTTTAAGCCTGGCGATGAGAAACATATCGAAGAGTTAATCCAACAACATATTCCGGCTTCGGACAGCGAAGACGATAAAACCGAAGCGGAGGAATAGGTGAAAAAACATATAGCTTTTAAAGCATTAACCATTATGCTTGTGGTGGGTTGCATTATTTTTACGCCAGATACGGGAAACGCGCAAAATGACGATTGGACGGTTTCCGCCGCCAATTGGATGCAATACTGGTATTTTAAAGATGCTCCGAGCATCTATCAGGACGCAAAAAGGGATTCCCTTGACAATCGTTTCATTGTCGATTTCGACCTGGGCGATTTTTATACCGGAATGTGGCTTAACGTATTGCAGATTGACCGGCCGGACGTATCGTCAGAGGAAATGACTCAGAGATATTTTGGATGGCATGAGGGCGGGTTCACGATTCATGCCGGGAACTTCTATCAGGTTTTCGACAAGGGCCTCGTGTTAAATACATTCCTCGATGACGTCGTTTATTATGATAATAATCTCGATGGAATTAAAGTATCCGGGCTTTATGATCGGTTTGAATTTGACGCATTTTCCGCCCGCGGGCTTAACTCAAATTTCGGGACAAGAGATTACATTTTAAGAGGCGTCAGAAGCGCAATAAATTTATCCGAACAATTTAAATTTGGGCTTTCTTATGTTCGCTTTAAGCAAAATGACCCAATGGAATTCAATAGGGCCGCGAACGCGAATATCTTTGGAATAAACAGAAGATTTATTATGGGCCCTGTTGATCTGTATATCGAATATGCTCAAAAAAGAGGCAGAAACCTGGAATTCTTTCCCGAAACAAACGGCGATGGCACCTATGCATCCGGATCGGTCAATTTTGAAAAGATAAGCTTTTATTCAGAATATCTGAATATGGTCAATCTTTTATATCCTAATCCGCTAAACGCTTTCAATTCCCCGCCGTCATTGAGCCATTCCGGTCGAACATTAACAAGCCTCGCGGGCGTCGCGGGTGAACGCGGTTATCAAATCGGGACATTGATCTCGCCGACATTTGATATCAATTTCGACTTTTCGTTCTCCGAATCGTTTTCAAGAAACGCGCCGGAAAACGCTTATCTCGCGGAGAAATATTCGGGAGTTAGATGGAGCCTTTCGTCTGATATTGTCGTGAATTATAATTGGGACAGAATCGATTTTTCCATTGAAGATGAAATTGAAAATTATCTCGATATCTATTATTATTTAAGACAAACCACGACTTTATCTCTTGTGGCCTATACTCGCCGTTTTATGCCAAGTTTGGGCGAAGATTACCATGAGAATTATCTGACCTTGGGATGCGGTATCGCAAATAAATTCCAGATTAATATCGGCGGCTCAACATCAAATTGGGATACAAATCCCGAGGAAGACCCCAGAAAAATGGCATTTGTAGAGTTAACAGTCCGATTTCCTAACCACGAACTGGTGATATTCAACGGCGGCGAACGCGGAGGCCTGATCTGCTCATCGGGGATTTGTCAAAACAGACCGACATTTCAAGGTACGCGGGTCGTTTTATTTTCCAGATTTTAATGGCAATAGATTGGAACGCCTATTAGTGTTAAATTGTTTAACAAGAAGAAAGCTGTGCTCAGGCTCTTAACTCGTTAATTGATAACAAAATAGATGTTTTCTTTGTGAAAATAGTTGCTTTTACTGGAGTTTAGCCATATATTAACTATGCAAAATTATAACTTTTTTTCCAATGAGGAGGTTTAATGAAATTTGCTAAGGGAATTTTTATCCTTGCGGCGGCTTTAACACTGTTAGCCGGTTCCGCTCTGGCCGCGGACAGAGTTGTAATCGCGGAGTATTATACAAACACATCGTGACCATACTGTCCCCCCGCTGATCTGGTCTTAGATCAGTTGTCTGTTAGCATGGAGCCGGTATTCACGGTTATCCGCTATCATATTTGGTGGCCCGGTTCGGGCGATCCTTTCTGGCTGTACAACACTTCTCAAATTCAGGTTAGGAATAGCTACTATAATAACAACTATGCGCCTCATGCATTCATTGACGGCGCCATTGATGGAGGTTCTTCATACGGCAGCTGGCCGGGTATAGTTGACGGAAGGTCTCTTGTAAATTCGATCCTTCAAATAGACCTCACCGGGAATTACGATGAGAATGCCAGAGAAGGAGAAGTTACCGTTTCAATTTACGCCGAAGAAACTCCTGGAGTTTCCAACCTGAAGTTGAGAATACTTCTCACGGAATCTAATCTCAGCTATGGCAACAAAATATGGAACCAGGTGTTCCGGGAAATGATTCCTTCTACGTATGGCGAGCCTATTACAATCACGCAAGGCGAGACTCTTGAATATACCTATCCTTTCACAACGCCTTCGCCATTGGTGGGCCGCAATATCTGTGTGGTGGCATTTGTTCAATCCGAATCAAATCGTGAAATACTGCAATCAGCCAAAGAATGGGCTTCCGAGCTCGTACAGACTTCGATTGATGATGAAATCGAAACGCCAGCCGATTTTGCTCTCGGTCAAAACTATCCGAACCCATTCAATGGTTCTACAAATATTAGCTTCAACTCCGAAGGCGGCAAAACCAAGCTTACGGTATACGATATTACCGGTTCCCTGGTGAAAACGCTTATTGATGGTTCTATTGAATCAGGTTCGCATTCTATCGTATGGGATGGCAAGGATGATAATGGAGCCGAAATATCTTCCGGTGTCTATTTCTATCGTCTGAGCGATTCCAGTGGCAAAAATGTCAGAAGAATGACCCTTTTAAAATAAATTTTGCTCGAATACCCTAATAGGGCCCGATCCTGACGATTGGGCCCTATTTTTTTGCATGTATCAGGATGGAATGAAATGACATTCCTACGGATCCGTATGGACCTGATACCGGATAGTTGCCGTCAGGATGTCGCAAGCTCTGAGGCTGTCCCAAAAGGTGCTTTTCCAGTCATCGCGAGGAGCGGAGCGACGAAGCGATCTCCATAACCCGATGAGATTTCTTCGCTTCGCTCGCAATGACTTTAATTTTAATTGTCCAAACATTCCAATTTTGGACTTGCGGGACAGCCTTCTCTATCCTGACGAAAAAAAACGAGGTGGGGCATGCTAAAAAAAGCCTGTACCGTTCCGACAATCAAAAACTGAGACTGCAAAATGATAAAAAGAATAAAAACAATTATTG
>CAZKYQ010000034.1:0-11204 GCA_964556975.1 uncultured Ignavibacteria bacterium | reverse complement strand
CCGACAATCAAAAACTGAGACTGCAAAATGATAAAAAGAATAAAAACAATTATTGCATTTTCTACCGCGCATCATATATTATAAAGAGCTTTGATAGCAATGGAAGCCAAAATGAGATACCGTAATGAAATATTGACCGCGACAGCTGTTTTCATCTTTTGTTTAACTGCCTTATCGGCGGGCGCCGAAAGGATGGTTGTCGGCGAGTTATTTACAAATTTCTCGTGAGGAGCCTGTTTTCAGGCTGGTCTGGTCATAGATCAGTTGGGAATTGATTACGAATACGCATTTGTTCCAATCGCCTATCATGTTTGGTTTCCAGTACCGGATGATCCCTTTTATCTTTACAATCCGGGAGAGATACGCGACCGCAACGGTTATTATGAAAACCAGGAAACGCCTCATTTCTTCTTGGATGGGGCAATTGATTGCGGAAACGCGCCCGAACTCTGGACGCCGTTTGTAATAGACCAGATTTCCATTTCATCGCCGTTGGAAATGTCATTTGCAGGCAGCTATGACCCCAATACGCTATCAGGCCAGTTTACTGTGATAATCCACGCTGAAGATAATCCCGGGGTTTCAAACCTCAAACTTAGAATAGCCCTTACAGAATCAAATATTTTCTGGCAAGCTCCTAACGGGTCCAATCTGCACAATTACATCTTTCGCGATATGATTCCTGATGCCTTTGGACGTTCAATATCAATCGCCCAGGGCGAAACAAAGCAATTCACATTTTCATTTGATGTGCCCCAGCCGCTGGATGAAGATTATTGCACGCTTGTGGCTTTCGTACAATCCGATCAAAACCGGGAGATCCTGCAGGCGGTAAAAATTAAAGTAAATGATTTAAATAATACGACATCTACCGATAATAAAGCCGAAAAACCGGAGTCGTTCTATCTCGGCCAAAACTATCCTAATCCATTTAACGCCAAAACTGCCATCGGTTTCCAGGCCGAAAGCGGGGATGTAAAGCTGTCGATTTATGATATTACCGGTTCTATTGTAAAAACTCTGTTTGACGGGAATACCGGAGCTAAGAATCAAACAATTGTTTGGGACGGCACAAATGAGAACGGCAAGGAAGTTTCATCGGGGATCTATTATTATCGGATTTCCAATGGAGAACGCTCCCAAATCAGACGGATGACACTGCTGAAATAGCTTACCCTATGTAAATTTATTGATTCTCAGCGAATATATTTTTTAGGACTGCCGGCTTCAGGCATTTTAGAAAAATCACTTCGGACCATTCTTCACATTCTATTTTAATTTCAGATATTTTCGCGGGTCCGCAATGTTTCCTTCGAGGGCAGTGGCGGCGGCGGTAGCCGGCGAGGCCAAATATATGTCCGAATCGCTTCCGCCATCGAAATTACCGCAAGTCGTTGTAAGGGTTTTCTCACCAGGCATAAAAACGCCCTGGTGCGAGGCAATGCATGAGCCGCAACCGGGGTTTATTATCACGCAGCCCGATTCTAAAAATGTCTTTATTATCCCTCTGTCTATAGCCTCAATCATTATTTTTCGCGAGCCCGGAACGACAATCATCCTTAAATCACGGCTTATTCTTCTTCCCCGCAAAATCTTGGCCGCTATTTCCATATCATCTATCCGGCCGTTGGCGCATGATCCCAATATCACCAGGTTGATTTTTTTTCCGGCGGTTTCTTCAATTGGCAGCGACTTTTTACCTATGCGCGAAATTGAAATCTGAGGAGTAAGATAATTTACGTCTATCTCTATTTCGGTTTCATAAATCGCGTCGGGGTCCGCGCGTACAGGCGTGTATTTTGATTTTGTTATTTTCTTGATATATCGCATTGTAATATCATCAAAGGGAATAATTGCTGATTTGGCCCCGCTTAATTCAGCAAAACTCGCTAGCGTAAATCTTTCGGAAATAGACATCGAGGATACGGCGTTGCCAGAAAATTCAATCGATTTGTAATCGATGTTTTCAGAAGAAAAATCCCGCATTATTTTCAGGATTATATCCTTGGCATAAACGCCAGGCCCCAGCTTACCGTTGATGATTACTTTTATAGATTCCGGCGTTTTTAGCCATATCTTGCCCGTGGCCCAGACTGTTGCCATCTCCATAGGAGATATGCAAGTGGAAACTGCCCCAAGACAGCCATAAGAAGTGGCTTGATGATGGGCGCCAAAAGCAAGGTTTCCAGGAAGAACCTGCGCATTTTCAAGAACGATCTGATTGCAAATGCCCTCTCCGATATCATAAAAATATTTTACTTTCTGTTTTCGGGCAAATTCTTTGATCTTTTCATACGCCTTTGAAATCTTCGCGGATTCAGCCGGTATTCGATGGTCTACAACAATCACAACCTTCGAGGGGTCCCATAATTTTTCGGCCCCTATCTGGTTGAAATAACCAATTATGTCTGCTGAATTATTGTTTGAGATGACAAGATCGGGCTCAACATTGATATGCTGTCCGACATCTACTTTCTTTAGCCCGGCATGTTTTGCCAAAATTTTTTGTATTATAGTCTCTTTTCGAGAGCTTTTCTTCCTGTTGTTATCGCCTAGGCTCAGTTCAAGCTGTTCCAGACGCAATTGAAGCGGCTTTTCTGTAATTTTATATTTTCTTCGCCACTGTCTGAATCCTGCTGCGGAAATACCAAGCTCCGCCCCGGCCCTGGAATCGTCGCCGAATCTTTCCCAGAATTCGAGAATTTGCTCTTCGGTATATTTGGGATGTGAATAAACCCCTATTTTTTTCTTATTTCTCCAGTAAGCTACAAGCCGGGCGGGTACGCCATAAACTTCGCCGATTTTTTTATCGGTCCTATATTTTTTCTGAAGCTCTAATAGCTCTTTTTTTCTTGGGATTTTCACGTTATTTTTTTAAGGCGGTCAAAGCCCGGTTTAAGCAAATCATAAATTTCCATCATCGAAAATGATTGTACTCTGGCATTGCCCGCTACCGACATGAAATTAGCGTCGCCCAAAAATCTGGGCACAATATGTATATGTATATGTTCTTTGATGCCGGCGCCTGCGGCCGCCTCAAGGTTCATGCCTATATTGAAACCATCAGTCGGCATATTTTTTTTTATAATTTTCAGGCTTTTCCGCACGACCTCGTTCATCTCTATCCATTCGGTGCCGGTTAATTTATGAACATCTCTCTTATGGGCGCGAGGAACGACAAGAAGGTGTCCAACATTGTAGGGATATTTATTCATAAAAACTATGCATTTTCTCCCCCTGTAAAGGATCAGGTTAGTACGATCTGATCTCTTTTTTATCCTCTTGCAGAAAACACAACCCTTTTCTTTTGGCCCCAGAATAAATTCGCGCCGCCATGCCGCCCATAATATCTCCATAATAGCATTAGTAAAATAGACATGAAAAAATCTAAATCAAGAAAATTATGAATTATGAGGCGATTCTAACCCCAAATGTTTGAAATTGTTTACAAATTTACGGTCGAGTCGGCCCATTTATCATAATGATTATGGCTTGCCAGTAAGAATACCTGATGGTCTTTTGATAAATCCTTTATAAAATTCATAACATTGTCAAGCCGCTCATCATCATAGCCGGCAAAAGGATCATCGAGAATATACATGGAGTTTTTATTATTTGAAATCAAATCCGCGAGGGCCAGCCTTGCCGAAAGATAGATCTGGTCAATAGTACTTGACGATAAAACGATTTCGGGATCAACCCAATTATCCTTATCATCTGCCCAGACTTCAAATTTCAAGTTTGACTGATCGAATCTGACCTGAGAATACTTGCCTGATGTTAGAGCGCCTAATATGCCGGAAGCGCTGTTATTTAAGACGTCCAATTTCGACATGAGGACATTCTGGCGCGCTTTATCGATGCTATCCTTGGTTATGCCTAATACTTCCACCTCGCTTTTCATTGTTTCGATCCGACGATGGTTCTGTGCTTTGCGTTCAAGATAGCAGGCCAGGAGTTCCGAGCCTCCCTCCCCGCTTTCTATTTGGAGGAGAAGTATTTTTCTTTCTCTATCAAGGTCTTTGATTCTTTCATCAAATTGATCGATTACAAGCTGCTCGCGTTCTAATTCTGCTTTGTCCATTATGCGTTCAGGCAATTCAACATTCTCTTCGACATTAGATTCCAGTTCTGATTCGAGTTTGTCGCGCCGATCTTTTAGTTCTTCTAATAACTGCCCGCCCAAAGCGCTAAAGTAATTTTTTTCTTCTTCGGCAAGCTTTTCCTTAATTTCTTCACACCGCCAAAGATTTTTCTTCATTTCGTCGGGCGAGGACGCGTTGTATTGGGAAAGCAGCCGCGACAATTGGGATTCGGACTCTTCCATGACGCTTTCAAGCTCTGCTTGTTTCTTTTTCGCTTTTTCAGCGCGTTCAGATAGGAACTTATGCCTCTGCTTGCTGGAATTCCAGTTTGAAATTCCCAATAGAATTACTGCCAGCGATCCAACAATAAAATACCAGGTGTTTTGTTGGATTTCGGGGAAAAGTTTTAATAAATTTATCGCCGTAAAAGCAGCGGCGCCAATAAGGCCCAAAACAGCTAATCCGGGGCCGATGACCCCGATTTTATAATTATCCCGCTCCTCAACGGTGTCAACTGATTCCTTTTCAATCATTGTCCGTTCATGTTTGTAGTAATTCACCGTCGTGACATTTTCCTCAACTTCTCTGAGTTCCTCGGGCGTTACCTTTTTTAAATCGGATAGCGTTTCTTTAAGATATTTGATTTTATTTTTTATTTCGGCGGCAGCAGTGAATTTTTTCTCGCACTCCTCAAGTTCTTTGGAAAGTCCGGCGGCCTTTTCCGCGACCCTGGCCGCTTCTTGCGCTTTCCGGTATTTTTCTTTCCGAGCAGCAAGATCATCGTAGACATTTTTAAAGGCGGTTTCTACCTGTATCAGATCGGCCCTCTTTGAATTCATATTGTCAATATCTCTTTTGAGCTTGTTAATATTATAATCGAGCTCGTCCGTCATTGATCCTATATTTGTCATATCCAGGGTAAGCTGGACTACGCGGTCGTCGATTTTCTTAATAATGTCTGATCCGGCCTTATCTTCTTTTCCGCCGGTGACTAATGATTCCAACTTGTCTTTTATGGCTTCAATTGACTCTTCAATATGAGCTATTCCGCCTTGCATAACGCAGGCAGTAGCTTTGAAAATCTCTTCAGAGGATATGCCGGTTTTTTCTGACAGCCAACTCTCTATCGAACCGGAACCCTTCTCCGGAATATCAGGGCAATCGCCCATAAGATTTGATATTCCCTGTTCAAAATCCTTCATAAGCTTAACGTGATTCCCGCCAATATCGAACAGCGCCTCCAAACTTGGCGAAGTTACAGCTCCCCATTTTTTAACTTCAACAAGCTGTGTCTCGCTCCGGGCAGGATCAGCAAACAAAATGGAGGCGAGGGCATCAGCGATAGTCGATTTTCCGGATTCATTGGGGCCCTTTATCAGGTTTAGTCCGGGCGTGAAATTGCATTCAAACTCGTCAAATTTCCCAAAATCCTTTAGTATAATATGAGATATCAGCACCTTACCAAATTTCCCTTCCGGATAATAGCGAATAACCGACTTTTAATGACTTCTCAATTTTCTCGCGCTTATCTTCATCGGCGCTGTTTAACTTTTCTACCATTACTTTGAGATACTGCCCGAGAATAGTTTTTTCCTGTACTTTTACTTCTGATATATTCTCAGGTAATACCCGTGTTTGATCGTCAAAATCGAGAGCAAGGAAATGTTCTTCAAGCTCACTTTTCAACTGTTCAATGTTAAGCCCGACATCAAGCAGGGTGAGGCCGGTCAATTTCGCCCTGAGTATAGTATTTTGCCCCGCATAATCAAGTATATATTTTTTCAGGTCTTCCAAGTTCAGAAAAGACTCCATAGATATTTCCGTTTCTCTCCACTCGAATCCTTTAAGCTCTTTGGAAGTTATCGAAACAGATTCTTCGCTGATATCTGCCAGCAACAGGCCGCCTGATTTTTTAGCGTTAGGAGTGAATACCAGCGGTGATCCTGACGCCGCCGCCTTTATAGAACCGACCTGAAATTCGGTTAATTCGCCAGGTCCGCCCACCGCGATATAATCGAACCCAAGGGGCTTCAATAAATCGAGCTTGGCGGGGAATTCCTTATCAATCTCCGAATTGCCAAACATCACCGCAATGTGATTTTTCGCAGAATCGCTTTTTTGCAGCGATTTCAATTGTTCCTCTAACGAACATTCGGAATTGACCGGGAAACCATATATGGCAGTTGAGATCGCAGGCAACTCAATAGTTACCGCTTTATTATCCGCAAGCAAATATAGATTTTTCGATGGCGGGGTTATTTTCCATAAATCCCAAAAGCTTCCGGGCAGATAGCTGTCGCGCATTCCAGGAAGCAACACAACCGGAATGTCCCCGAGCTTTTCAATTTCACTTATAAAGAAACCGAGTACATTTTGAGATAAGTCATGGTTGTCGAAAATATCACCGGCAAGAACTGCCAAATCAACCGATTCTTGCCCGGCAACTTCGATAATTTTACTAAATGTTGATTTTATCCCTGTTCTAAGCTTGTTGCCAGCAACATAGTATTCTTCAAATGAGCGGCCAAGATAAATATTTGAAATCTGAAGTATTTTCATATCATAAATAATATCGGCAGATAGACACAGATTTATGAACAATCAGGCTCTAATTATTTATACTTTTTGCTTAGGTTTCAAAAAACGATAGTTCTTATAAGCTTTGACCGTAAAATAATTCTCAATTGGCCTGAGGCATAATTAAAATGACCAAACAGATGTCTCAAAATGAATCAAATTCAGCGGCTATTCATTCAATGTAAGCCTGCAAGCGGATTCGATATGATAAGTATGAGGGAAAAGATCAATCGGGACAGCGCGTTCAAGCCTGTATCCGCCCTCTATCAGACTGGCGACATCGCGCGCAAGAGTCGCGGGATTGCAGGAAATATACACTATTTTTTGAGGCATAATTTTTAAAATGGATTTTATTGCCTTTGGATGGCACCCTGCTCTCGGGGGATCGACCACCATAAGATCGTATTTTTCATTATTGTCAGCCGCGGCCCGAAGATATTGCTCAACATCGGCGGCAATAAAACTGCTGTTAGTTATGTTATTAAGGCGGGCATTGATTTCAGCGTCGGCTACAGCCTCGGCCACTGTTTCCACGCCGACAACTTCTTTGACAAGATTAGCGAAATAAATGGCGATAGTTCCCGTTCCCGTATAGAGATCAATCATTCTATCCAGCTTATCCGGCTGTGCAAGCTCAACGGCAATATCATATAATCTTTGGGCCTGGTAGCTGTTGGTTTGAAAAAAAGAATTAGAGGAAATCCGATATTCTTTCTCCCCCAGCCTTTCATGTATATGATCGGAGCCATAAAATATGGCCTCCCGGTCTCCTTTGGCGATACTGGCTTTTTTTGAATTAATCGTGTGTGAAACCGAGACAACTTCGTCAAATCTATTGCCGATTTCCTCACAAAGTTTTTTTACGGTATCGGTATCACATATGCCTGTAACAAGATTAACTAAGGTCTGCCCTGTGAATTTTCCATCCCTGATAACAAGAAAACGGAGACATCCCTCATGCTCTCTGATATGATATGGCGGAATCTCAAGCTCAATTGATCTTTGCCTGACGAAATTCACAATTTCGTTAGACGTTTCCGACTGCAGGTGGCACTTTGAAAGCTGAAATACATCCTGGTATCTTCCAGCGCGATGCAGGCCAAGAAGAGTCTCGTTATTGTCTCCGGCATGGAATGAAAACTCCATTTTGTTGCGATAGTAATAAATTTTATGAGCACTGATGATCGGCTCGACAGGAGGTTCCGGGATATTGCCGATATGAATCAACGCTTCTTTTAATTGATTTTCTTTATATTTCTTCTGAATTGAATATTCCAGGTTCTGCCATTTACACCCCCCGCAATAATCAAAATGCTCGCATGCAGGCACTATTCTATGGGGTGAAGGCTCAATTAATTTATCAACTCTTCCCTCGGCATAATTGGATTTTACTTTATATAAATAAGCGTCAACAACATCCCCCGGCAAGCCGCCTTCGACAAGAACAACATATCCGTCGATTTTCGCGACCCCCTTGCCGCCAAAAGCAAGATCGTCGATTTTCAATCGAACAATTTCATTTTTTTTTGGCTTATCCAAATCTGCTCCATTTAATTTTTTTACGATACTACTTAAATAAATCCATCATAAGCTAAGCAATATCGCCTTATAAATAAAGAATGTCAATTTAAGGTTGCAATTAGTTAATAATTTTCTTCAATCAAGTGCGGACCCTAAGAAACGAAATTCGGCCATTTCTTTCCATTGTGAATATCAGTTTATGACCCTTGCCGATCTGAGACATAATATTGATATAATCATCAAGACCAGTGAGTTTATGTCTGCCGATCTGATGAATAATATCTCCCTTTTGCAAGCCCCATAAGGCGGCCCTCGTAGAATCGGCCGCGCCGAAAACCATGATTCCCCCATCGCTTCTCAAGCCCATATAGCTTTGTACGGCGGGAGTGATTTCAATTACATCCAGCCCATACTTGTCAGTTCTTTGCGGAGCTTGATTTATCGGTACTTCTTCGGGCACAACAACGATAGAAAGTTCAATCCCATTTCTTATCATGTTGAGGCCAAGAGCGCGGCTTGTTCTCGCGTAATTTACGAATTCCGTCCAATCCGACAGGTTTCTCATCCTGTTATTCCCGACTGATAACAAAATATCTCCAGCCTTAATTCCGGCCCTTGCGGCAGGCGAATAATCGCTTACCGAAGAAACATATAATCCATCATTGCCATTATAGCGCATGCTGGCGGCAATCTGAGGCGTTAGCTCCCTGGCGTTTATGCCAATCCATGCCCTGACAACCTCCCCGTATCTTAGCAGTTCGTTTATAATCATTTTAGCGCGGTTTACCGGCACCGCAAACCCGATCCCTTCAGATCCTCTGCTGGAGGTAAAGATGAACGTATTAATGCCTATCACCTCGCCCAAGGCATTTATGAGGGGGCCTCCGGAATTTCCAGGATTTATCGAAGCGTCGGTTTGAATCATATTTCTATATATCGCCTCTTGGCCTCTTTCCGATTTAATATCACGGTCAATGGCTGAAATCACTCCGACTGTGACAGTGGGTTTGGGATCATCAAGCAAATACCCAAAAGGATTGCCAATAGCTATTGCCCATTCTCCGATAATTAAATCGTCGGAATCCCCAAGAACGCCGTTGGGAAACGATTCCAATGAATCGGATATAATCTTTACCACCGCAATATCTGTTACCGGGTCCGTGCCAACCAGCCTTCCGGGATATTCACGGCCGTCAACAAGAGTCACCCTAATCTCTTTCGCGCCGCCGACCACATGATCGTTGGTGAGAATGTAGCCTTCAGGATTAATAATCACGCCCGAGCCTTGAGAAAGCACAGGCCTTTCTCTGGTTGGGGGCGGAAGAAATAGAAAGTCCCAAAAATCGCGCCCGAAAGGAGTGTTGCTTCTTTCCTTAATCAACTGGATTACGGAAAGCGAAACAACGGCCGGCCCCACCCTTTCCGCGGCCCGGACAATCGCGTTTCTACGGGTTTGATCGATATCGCTTTTGGCCGATTCCAACTCCAAAATGCCATTATCATTCGAGCTGAATTTTCCGCTGTTTAAGGCGGTATCCGGCATTTGAGAACCAGCCTTGCCCGATGTGCTTTGATCATGCTTTTTTAAATCAAAATAGCCCAAATACCAACTCATAGAAACCGCGCCTAAAATACCGCCTATTACAATTGTGATAATAGCTGTTTTCACTTTGCCCATATTCAGATCATCTCCCGCATATCTTATCTTAATATACAACGATAAAAATAGAAAGTTTCTAATGATTTTTTCATATAAATTATTTTCGAAGACAAAATTGATTTATGGGACTTCGCACCCGCAGTTATCGTTCAGACAGCACTCACACTCAATTTGGAGCGTAACATGCTCGATATTGTATTTTTCCTTCAAGAGACGATTCGCATCATGGATGACTTTCTGTGAAGTGTGGGCCGATTGGTCTGAAACGGCAATGTGAGCGGAAAGGACTAATTTAGCGGACGAAATCGTCCAGATATGGAGATCGTGGACTGAAATCACGCTTTCAACCGATTCCATGTCCTTTTTCAAGGCCTTGTAATCAATCTGCTTAGGAACTCCCTCAAGAAGGATATTCAGGCCCTCTTTCAGCACGCCGCCGGCACCAATAAGAATAATACCGCCTACCAGAAAAGAAATGAGGGGATCGGCAATGTAATTGCCGGTTAGAAGCATTATAATGCCTCCAACTATCACGCCAACCGATGCCAGCATATCGCCTAATACATGCAGGAAAGCGGCGCGAACATTGAGGTTTTCCGAAGCGTGGCCCTGGAGCTTGAATAGAACAAAAAGATTTGCCAGAAAACCGACAACTGCGATAATTAGCATTAAAGTGGATTTGACTGGTTCCGGCTCTAATAGCCTTTGGTAGGCTTCAACAAAAATATATCCTGCGAGAAAAAGGAGGGTTGCTCCATTTATTATCGCCGCCAGAACTTCACTTCTATGATAACCATAAGTCCTTTTATTCGATGGCGGTAATTTGCTGATTTTCACGGCAAATAGGGACAATCCCAACGCTAAGACATCACCAAAGAGATGCCCGGCATCAGATTGCAGCGCGAGAGAGTTGGATAGAAATCCTCCAACCAATTCCACTACGAAGATTCCGGCTGTTATTATCAGCGCAACAGTCAACCGTTTTTCTATCATGCCGCTTGGCGAATGCGTATGATTACCATCGCATAAATCGTGATTACCGCTCATTCCGCCGCCACAATTTTAATTTCATTTCGCGACAATAAAGCCGCTGTTACGCCCATTCCGGGTTTGAGTTTTCCCTGAACATAAATTTGATTAACGCCGCAGGACGGGCTTTTATCTTTCAAAAAGGCGATTCCCGCGCCTTCCTTCAAAGCAACTTCCAACGCGGCCTTCGCCCCATCCAGATAGTTATCGGTAACATTTTTGCCAAAAGAATCGATAACATCGCTCGCTCTTTCCAAAACTGAACAGCCATCGCCGGATTCAATTTCCGCCGGCGGGCGGGGACACGGCAAACCGCCATCCATTTCAGGGCA
>CAZKYQ010000033.1:0-20733 GCA_964556975.1 uncultured Ignavibacteria bacterium | reverse complement strand
CGAGGGCGGCAGGACAGTAGGCGCCGGCGTAATCACTGAAATCATAGAATAGAGGCGGAAATTATGGAAGGACAGAAAATCAGAATTAGATTGAAGGCCTACGATCACGTGGCGATAGATCGCTCCGCAAAGGAGATAGTTCGCACCGTCACTCGTACTGGAGCGAAAATTTCCGGGCCGGTGCCCCTTCCGACTAAAAGGACCGTTTATACGGTTTTGCGCTCGCCTCATGTTGATAAAAAGTCCCGAGAGCAGTTTGAGATGCGTATTCACAAAAGATTGATAGATATCTACGATTCAAGCCAACAGACAGTAGATTCATTAATGCGCCTTGATTTGCCCGCAGGGGTTGACGTGGAAATAAAAGTTTAGTATATTGAAAAGTTTTTGAATTATGAAATCGATTTTTGGAAAAAAGATTGGAATGACAAGGGTTTTCACCGAAAACGGTGATTCCGTCGGGGTGACTGTAGTAAAGGTCGCTAAGGTTACGGTGGTCAAAAGCAAAACGATAGAAAAAGACGGCTACAACGCGGTTGTCGTTGGTTTTGGCGATATTCGTGAAAAATTGGTTTCCAAGCCGAAAAAAGGTCTATTCTCTAAAGCGGGACTGGAGCCTATGCGTTATTTAAAGGAAATCAAGCTGGAAGACGGCGAGACTCTTGAGCTCGGAGCGTCTTTTGGTGTTGATATCTTCAAACCGGGTGAAAAAGTACATGTATCCGGTCGATCGCGCGGTCTTGGTTTTCAGGGTACCGTCAAAAGGCATGGATTCGCCGGGGGCCCGAAAACTCATGGGCAATCCGATAGATTAAGGGCGCCAGGTTCAATAGGTTCGGCGAGTTATCCGGCCCGTGTTTTCAAGGGTACGAGAATGTCCGGACATATGGGAAATAAGAATGTAACCGTAAAGAACCTGAAAGTATTTTCTGTGGAGTCCGATCAGTCGCTCCTTTTGATTGAAGGAGTTGTTCCTGGTCCTAAAAATTCTATGCTTTTCGTGAGAAAGGCTGGTTATTAGAAATGCCGGAAGCAAAATTTCTGACAAAAGACGGGACAGAAACCCGAACTGTTGATCTGAACGGTTCCCTTTTTGAAACCGAGCCGAATAGTCATATTCTCCATGAATATGTAAAAGGGTTTTTGAGGAACCAGAGACAGGGAACCTCTTGCACTCTGAATCGCGCCCGCAAAATAGGCGGCGGCAGAAAGCCATATCGCCAAAAAGGCACAGGCAGAGCAAGGGCCGGTACAAGAAATTCTCCAATCTGGACCGGTGGCGCGGTAGCTTTTGGCCCGACGCCAAGGGACCATTATAGAAAGATGCCGAAGCGTTTCAAAAGACAGGCATTGATATCCGCGTTTTCTTTAAAGGCTAAAGAGGGTCAAATCCGAATAGTCGAAAAGCCGGATGTTAATGAACCGAAAACGAAGATTGTAGCGGATTACTTGAAAAATATGGGCGTTTATCATCAGAAGACAATCTTATTGTATGATGGCAAGGATGACAAACTGTGTATTGCATCAAAGAATATTAAATATTTTAACGCCAAATTTGCCGAGCTTGTTAATCCTCACGACTTGTTATGGCACCAGAATATTCTGATTACAGAAGGTGGTCTGGCCAGGATAAAGGAGATTTTCGGCAATGGTTAATGAAGGCAAAATATTGATACAAGCTTTGATATCCGAAAAGGCCACCGATCTTCAGGAAAAACAGAACTGTTACCTGTTCAAAGTGGTTATGAGCGCCAACAAGCTGGAAATTAAAAAAGCTGTCGAAAAGGCATTCGGGGTTAAGGTAACGTCGGTTACTACCTGCAATGTTAAGGGAAAAGCAAAAAAACTTGGAAGATTCGAAGGTAAAAGAGCCGGCTGGAAAAAGGCATTCGTAAGTTTGAAAGAGGGAGATACGCTTGAGCTTTTCGAGAGCGTCTAAGGAATAGATTATGGGCATTAAAAAATTCAAACCGATAACGCCTGGCAGGCGGTTTATGACCGTCTCTGATTTTGCGGATATAACACATTCGACGCCTGAAAAATCTCTTTTGCGTCCTATGAAAAAAACCGGCGGGCGAGGCAACACCGGTCGAATTACAAGCAGGCATCGCGGCGGCGGCCACAAAAGAAGTTATCGTCTTATTGATTTTAGACGAAATAAGATCGGCATTCCGGCGCGCGTAGCGTCAATAGAATATGATCCTAATCGTTCGGCAAGGATAGCATTGCTCCATTATGTTGATGGCGAGAAACGATATATCATTGCGCCACTGGATCTGAAAGTCGATGACATGATCGTCTCGAGCGATGACTCCGAAATCAAGTCGGGAAACAGTTTGCCATTGTCCAAAATTCCACTTGGTACTCATATCCACAATCTTGAGCTTAAGCCGGGCAAGGGCGGGCAGATCGCGCGATCTGCCGGAACGATGTGTCAATTGCTCGCGAAGGAGGGCGAAATCGCCCATATAAAAATGCCATCAGGCGAGGTAAGGTTATTTTCGCTTAAGTGCAAGGCTACTTTGGGCCAGGTCGGGAATGTTGATCATGAAAAAATCGTAATTGGAAAAGCGGGAAGATCAAGATGGTTGGGCCGCAGGCCTCACGTTAGGGGCGTTGCCATGAATCCTGTTGACCATCCTATGGGAGGCGGCGAAGGAAAATCATCGGGCGGCAGGCATCCATGCAGTCCGTGGGGACAGCTTTCCAAGGGATTGCGGACTCGGAAGCGTAAGAAATCATCGAACAGTCAAATTGTTAAGCGTCGTAAGTAGTTCAGGAGGAACTGTATGGCTCGATCCTTAAAAAAAGGTCCTTTCATTGACCAGAGGCTTTTGAGAAAAATCGAAGGGTTAAATACGTCGAATCAGAAACGCGTTATTAAGACCTGGTCGCGCAGGACTACTATTTCTCCGGAGTTTGTCGGCCATACTCTTGCGGTGCATAATGGAAATAAATTTATTCCGATTTATATCACGGAAAATATGGTTGGCCATAAGCTTGGTGAATTCTCTCCGACACGCACCTTTAGGGGGCATTCGGGAAGATTGACCGATAGAACCGCGGCGTTGAAATAGGTATTGGAAATGGAAGTAAGAGCAGTTTCAAAATATGTCAGGATGTCTCCGCGCAAATTGCGTAGAGTGGCGGCGCTGATACAAGGCGAGCCTGTCGATAAGGCGTTAAATGTATTGAAAGTCATGCCGCAGGCTGCCAGCAAGGCCCTTCATAAGACATTAAAGTCGGCGGCTTCTAATGCCATAGCTTTAGAAGGCACGGCAAAAATCAAAATCGAAGATTTACTTGTTAAAAGAATAACGATAGATGGCGGCCCCATGTGGAAACGGATTCGTCCGGTCAGCATGGGCAGGGCCTTTATGATCAGAAAAAGGACGTCGCACATAAATATTGTCATTTCTGAAAAAGAAATGACAATACAAGCCGACGCGGAACGGAAATAGGGAGGCCGTTTGGGACAGAAAACACATCCATACGGTTTTAGGCTCGGAGTAATAAAGGGCTGGAGATCAAAATGGTTTGCCACCAGTAATTACGCCAGTCTTCTTAAAGAAGACCTTTTAATCAGAAGATATACATACAGGCGTCTTGAGCATGCCGGAATCGCCGATGTTGAAATTCAGAGGGCGCCTAAAAAAGTAACGATTGATATATTAACGGCCAGGCCTGGAATCGTAATTGGGCGTAAAGGCGCCGAAGTTGACAAGCTCAAAGAAGAACTTCAGCTCTTGACCGACAAAGAGATACTTTTGAATATCATTGAGATTAAAAAGCCGGAGCTTTCGGCTCCGCTTGTTGCCCAGTCAATAGCTAAGCAATTGGAAGGCCGCGTTAATTACAGGCGGGCAATGAAAAAAGCGTTGGCCGCCAGTATGAAATCCGGCGCTGAGGGCATAAAAATCGTTTGCGGGGGACGCCTGAACGGCGCTGAAATCGCCCGCGTAGAAAAATATCATGACGGCCGCGTTCCGCTTCATACTCTCAGGGCGGACATAGATTATTCAACCGCTACGGCGCACACTACTTATGGAACAATCGGCGTCAAGGTATGGATTTGTAAGGGCGAAGTAATTGGCACCCCTGAAGAATTAGGCGTTTATGCGGAGAGATCTTCTCTTGGAATTAAAGAACAGCCGGCAGATACCAAGCGCCGCCGCGCACGTCGAAGACAGCAGGATGAAAGACGGCCAAAGAGCAGCAGGGCCAAAGCCAAGCCATCAGCAAGAGAACAAGATAAGTCTCATAAGAAACCTTATACTCGGGCAGAAAAGCCGGTTGGGGATAAAGCTAAGCCGGCAGTTGCCAAGAAAAAGCCATCCCGCCCGCCGGAGAAAGTTGTCGCGAAGAAAAAAACGCCGAAGAAGCCTGAAAAGAAAACCGGAAAACCTGAAAGTCCCAAAAAAGATGAATCCTCCAGAGGTAAAGAATAATGTTAATGCCGAAAAGAGTAAAATTTCGCAAGCAACAGCGAGGTCGCCGGAGAGGCAAAGCCTATCGCGGATCGAATATCGATTTTGGCGAATATGGTTTGAAGGCCTTGGAGCCAGCTTGGATAACAAACAGGCAGATCGAAGCCGCTCGTATTGCGCTAACTCGGCATATCAAGCGCGGTGGAAAGGTCTGGATCAGGATATTTCCGGATAAGCCGGTTTCCAAAAAGCCAGCCGAAACCAGAATGGGAAAAGGAAAAGGCGCTCCGGAATTCTGGGTTGCGGTCGTTAAACCAGGTAGGATTATGTTTGAACTTGAAGGCGTTGATATTAAACTTGCCCGCGAAGCAATAAGGCTTGCCGCGGCGAAATTGCCGATTAAAGCGAAATTTGTAACTCGGCAAGATTTGACTAGGGAAATATAAAATGAAACCTCGCGATATTAGAGATATGACAAGAGAGGAAATCCTCGCAAAAAAAGACGAGCTTGAAAAAGAAATGTTCAATCTAAGGATCCGCCAGGGGTACAAACAGTTAGATAATCCCTTGAAGTTAAGGATGTTGAGGCGCGACATAGCCCGGATTACAACCATTTTATATGAAGATGATAAGAACATCAGATCGTTGGAGGCAAAAGGAGAAAGTGACCATGGATAGATCCAGCAGAAAATCAAGGGCTGGAGTAGTTGTCTCCGCTAGAATGAATAAGACCATAACTGTATCAGTCGAGCGCTTATTCAGACACTCGACATTTGGTAAAACGATCCGAAAGAGCAAGAAATATTACGCGCATGATGAGGAAAACCAGGCCAAAATTGGAGATAAAGTCGTAATAATGGAAACCAGGCCGGTTTCAAAAAACAAACGCTGGCGTCTGGTAAAGGTTACAGAACTGGCCAAGTAAGATTGGCGGTATTTGAGATATGATTCAGGAATACACTAAATTAACCGTCGCCGATAATTCGGGGGCGAAGGTCGTCCAATGCTTCAGAGTTCTGGGCGGGACCCGGAAAAAATACGCTAGAATAGGCGATATTATTGTAGTTTCTGTAAAGGTTGCGATACCGGGAGGGACTGTCAAAAAGAAGGAAGTTTGCAAGGCTGTCGTAATTCGCACGACACATCCCACAAGACGCAAGGATGGGAGCTATATCAGATTTTCAGATAATGCCGCCGTAATTATCAACGATCAGAAAGAGCCCAGGGGCACCCGAATTTTCGGGCCTGTTGCGCGCGAACTCAGAGAGAAACAATTTATGAAAATAGTTTCTTTGGCGCCGGAAGTGTTATAAAGGTAATGAAATGAAATTAAAAAAGGGTGACACAGTTAAGGTGATTTCCGGCAACGACCGGGGTAAAAGCGGGAAGATCTTGAAAGTATTCCCTGAAAACAACAGAATTATTATTGAAGGGGTCAACCTGATAAAAAGACATACTCGACCGACCCAGAAAAACCGCAAGGGCGGCATAATCGAAAAAGAAGGCTCAATAAATGTTTCCAACGTAATCTATTTCGATGGCCGTTCCAATACAGTCGCGAGACTTGGACATAGCATACTTATGGACGGGAAAAAAGTCAGGATCAATAGAAAAACCGGGGAGATTATAGAGTAAAATGGCCAGACTTAAAGAAAAATACTTAAGTGAGATTCAGCCAAATCTTTTAAAAAGCGCCGGTTATCAAAATATAAACCAGGTTCCCAAGCTGACTAAAATTGTTATTAATATCGGTGTTGGCGAAGCGATTCAAGACCCTAAAAAACTTGAAAACGCAGCGAGAGAAATTGGGGTTATTACCGGACAACGGCCCATAACCAGAAGAGCGCGCAAATCTATTTCAAATTTCAAGCTCAGAGAGGGCATGGCTATCGGTTGTTCTGTTACCCTAAGAGGAAACCGCATGTATGAGTTCTTGGACCGTCTTGTAAACGTGGCCGTTCCCAGGATTAGAGATTTCCGGGGAATACCGTCAAAATCGTTTGACGGCAGGGGAAACTACACATTCGGCATAAAAGAGCAGATTATTTTTCCGGAAATCCAATATGATAAAATAGATAAAATCCGCGGTATGAATATAACTATAGTAACAACCGCGAACTCAGATAAGGAAGGGTTTGAACTTCTGCAGGCATTTGGCATGCCTTTCAAGAGGAATTAGATATGGCGAAGAAGTGTAAAGTGGTGGCTGCCCAGCGAAAACCTAAGTTTCAAGTTCGCCAGCACAACAGATGTGGTCGTTGCGGTCGTCCCAGAAGCTATTATAAGAAGTTTGGGCTCTGCAGAATATGTTTTAGGGAACTTGCGCTCAACGGAGAAATTCCGGGGATCGTTAAGGCCAGCTGGTAGGTGTTGATATGAGTATGACTGATCCGATTGCCGATTTTTTAACTAGAATAAGAAATGGCTGCAAAGCCCGCTTTCGCAGGGTGGATATTCCAGCCTCGAATTTAAAATTGAAAATGGCCGAGTTGCTGGTTGAAATGAACTTTCTTCGTTCTGTAGATTTTATTGAAGACAGCAAGCAAGGGCTCCTTCGCATCAAGCTAAAATACACTTCCGATTCCGAGAGCGTTATCACGGGGTTGGATAGGGTATCCAAGCCTGGCTTGAGAATTTATATGACAAATAAAGATCTTGCCAAAAGAACGCGGAAGATGGGTACGACAGTATTATCCACTTCCAGCGGTCTTATGACTGATAAAAAAGCACTTGAAGCCGGGGTTGGCGGCGAAGTTCTTTTCAAGATTTGGTGACCAGGAGGAAACTATGTCTCGCATAGGTAAAAATCCGATACCGATACCATCAGACGTTAAAGTATCGCGCGTGGATGGATTGATTACGGTTGAGGGCCCTAAGGGCAAGCTGACCCAAAAAATTGAAGATATTATTTCGACCGAAATTAGCGAAAAGGAAATCGTCTTTGCCCGGTCGACAGATATAAAATCTCATTGCGCGAAACATGGGCTTTATCGGGCTCTTGTCGCGAATATGATAAAAGGGGTGACCGAAGGGTTCTCAAAGGCCCTTGAGATTATAGGCGTTGGTTATCGGGCGGTAAAAACGGGCAAAGCCATAACGTTTTCGCTTGGGTATTCGCACCCCGTGGTCGTGCTGCCCCCGGATGAGATCGAGATTAAGATCGAGGCGCCGACTAAGCTTTCGGTATGGGGTATTAATAAACAGCTTGTGGGGCAGGTCGCTGCAAAGATTCGATCACTGCGGCCGCCGGAACCTTATAAGGGAAAAGGAATCCGATACGTTGGTGAATATGTCAGGCGTAAAGCCGGCAAAACCGCTGGAGCGTAAGATGAAGTTAGGAAATATTAAAAAATTATCGCCAAGATTGAAACGCGCCAAAAGGGTACGCGCGAAAATAAAAGGCACCGCCGAGAGGCCGCGGCTGGTTGTGTTCAAAAGCATTAAACATATCTACGCGCAACTTATTGATGATAAATCAAGGAAAACTCTTACTGGAGTTTCAAGCCTTAAAGGAAGTCTTGATTTAAGCGGAAATCAAACGGATATGGCTAAGTCAGTGGGTGAAGCCATAGCCAAAAAAGCGCAGGACCTGGGGCTAAAAACGATTGTATTTGACAGATCAGGGTATTTATATCACGGTAAAGTAAAAGCTCTGGCTGAGGCTGTGCGCAAAGCAGGGTTGGAGTTTTAGCAATTTTAAATATTAAGAGAGGTTAGTTTGGCGAGATTTTCCGAGGACCAGCTTGAATATCAGGAAAAGGTAATCAACGTAAACAGGGTTGCCAAAGTTGTGAAAGGCGGGCGCCGATTCAGCTTTACGGCCTTAGTCGCCGCAGGCGATAAAAAAGGCAAAGTCGGTATCGGTCTTGGCAAAGCCAGGGAAGTTGCTGAAGCTATTCGCAAGGGCAGTGAAGCCGCCAGAAAAAATCTGGTCAAAATTCCCATTACAGAGGGGTCGATTTCCAGGGAAATCACCGGTCGTTTTGGCGCCGCAAGCGTTCTTTTGAAACCGGCATCGCCCGGAACGGGAGTGATTGCAGGCGGCCCGGTGCGCGCTGTATTGGAATCCGCCGGAATCCAGGATATTTTAACCAAATCGCTTGGTTCTCCCAATGCTCATAATGTGGTAAGGGCCACTTTAGACGGTCTTCTTCGTTTGAAGGATCTAGAATGTCTTGAGGAGAAGAGGCAGGAAGAGAACAAGTAAGAATTATGGCTAAACTTGAAATAAAACAGATCAGGTCCGTGGCGGGCGCTAATGGGAACCAAAGACGAAACCTCATAGCCTTGGGGTTAAGACATCGTGAACAGGTTGTAGTTCATGATGACACGCCGATTATTCGCGGAATGATAAAAAAAGTCGCCCATATGGTGCTGGTTACGGAGCAATAATAATATGATAGACCTTTCCAATTTAAAATCAAACGACGGTAGTGTGAAAAACCGAAAAAGACTCGGGCGCGGGCCAGGTTCCGGGCTTGGGAAGACATCTGGCAAAGGCCATAAGGGGCAGAAATGCCGCAGCGGTTATAAATCCAGAGCATGGAACGAAGGCGGGCAGATGCCTTTGCAGCGCAGGTTGCCTAAAAGAGGATTCACTAATATTTTCCGTGTTGATTATCAGGAAATTGCTGTTTCGAGGTTGTCATCTCTCGATGTTAATGAAATTACGCCGGAAGTGCTTCACGCCAAAGGTCTGATCTCAAAAAAGAGGTCGCTTGTGAAAGTGCTTGGGGGTGGCGAAATTGATAAGGCGCTTACAATTAAAGCCCATGCTTTTTCAAAAAGTGCCAGAGAAAAAATTGAAAAAGCCGGCGGCATTGTTGAGATAATTGAAAAGCCAGAAGAAGACGATAATAAGGCTCAACCGCCAGCGAGTTCCGGCAGCGGCGAAGCCAAAAGCGATCAGGATTAGAAGGCGAGGACCGTAAGTGCTAGGTTCATTTAGAAATATTTTTAAAATACACGAACTCCGTCAAAGGATATTATTTACTCTTGGGCTTCTGATCGTCTATCGCGTCGGCGGACATATTCCAACGCCCGGCATTGATTTAGATGCCATCACGCGGTTTAATCCCGGAGGCCTGTTTAATCTTTACGATCTGTTTGTGGGAGGCGCTTTTAAAAAGGTCACCATATTTTCACTTGGCATAATGCCGTATATTTCAGCCTCAATTATATTTCAGCTTTTAGGCGCGGTCATTCCGTTCTTCCAACGCCTGCAAAAAGAAGGCGAGGAAGGCCGCAGGAAAATCACTCAGTATACAAGATATGGAACGGTCCTTATTGCCGGCATGCAGGCAATGGGTACGGCTGTATTTCTTGCGGGGCAGACAAACCCGACGTTACTCCTTGAAGGGATGTCAAGGGCGAGCTTTATCGCTATTACGATATTGACCTTTACGTCAGGCACTATTTTTATTATGTGGCTTGGCGAGCGCATAACCGAACGAGGGATCGGAAACGGGATTTCACTGATCATATTTATTGGCATTATCGCGCGTTTGCCGCAAGCCATTCTTGACGAAGTGCAAAAATTCTTCCCCAGCCTATTTGGGCTTGCCGGCGCGGCCCGGGGGAATATTATAAAAGAAATTATAATTATAGCATTTATGCTGGTTATTGTAGCGTTAATTGTTCTTGTGACAAGAGCGCAAAGAAAGATCCCTGTGCAATACGCTAAAAGAGTAGTTGGACGTAAGACATACGGCGGCACAAGCACGCATATTCCGTTATCTGTTAATACAGCCGGAATCATCCCTATTATTTTCGCTCAATCAATTATGTTCGCTCCGCAAACTGTTCTTTCGTTCTTTCCGGAAAATGATTTCGTGATGATGATATCAACGTGGCTCAATCCCGGACATGCATTCTATATGATGATGTATGGTTTAATGATTGTATTCTTTGCTTATTTCTACACTGCTATTGTCTTTAATCCTGTGGATCTCGCGGACAATATGAAAAAGCAGGGCGGGTTTATACCTGGAATAAGGCCGGGGCAAAGGACCGCTGAGTATATAGACAAGGTTCTTACAAGAATAACGCTGCCCGGCGGTATCTTTTTCGCGTTAATTGCGATTTTGCCGAACGTCATGTCAAATGTTGCTGATATCCAATTCTATTTTGGCGGTACGGGGTTGCTCATTGTAGTAGGCGTGGCTCTTGATACGCTGCAACAAATCGAATCACATCTTTTGATGAGACATTACGATGGGTTTATGAAGAAGGGCAGAATGAAGGGCAGGTACAGTTGATGCGTCTGATCTTTTTGGGAGGCCCGGGGAGTGGTAAGGGGACTCAGGCGAAAAAACTGGTCGAAAAATTCGACCTAACTCATATATCTACCGGCGACCTTCTCAGAAAGGCCATAAAGGAGAAATCTGACTTGGGCTTGAACGCAAAAAAATATGTTGATGCCGGCGATCTGGTTCCTGACGCTATAATTCTTGGGATGATAAAGGAAAAACTGGGCGAAATCCAAAGCGGATTTATTTTCGACGGTTTTCCCAGGACGATCGAACAGGCAAAAGGCCTTGAGATAATAATGACCGAACTAAATATTAATATCGATATGGTTCTTAATTTGAATGTTGATGACAATATGATAATCGAACGTCTTGGGGCGAGAAGAATGTGTAAGACCTGTGGGTTTGAATATAATCTTAAGACGCGTCCCCCCAAGAAAAGTGGAATCTGCGATTTAGATGGCGGCGAGCTTTTTCAACGTTCCGATGATAATGAGGACGCGATTAAAAACCGTCTTTCACTCTATCATGAAAATACAAAACCGATTGAGGATTTCTATCGCCTGAATGGTAAACTTCTTGATATTGACGGAAGCGGAAGTTTTGATGATGTTTTTCATTCAATCACTGAATCTGTTATGGTGGGATGAAGATACATTATAAAACGCCTGCCGAGATAAAAAAACTCAAGAAGGCAGGACAAGTAGTTGCCGAAATTTTAGATCTGATCTCTGAAAACGTAAGACCCGGGGTAACCACAAAAAAGCTGGATGATCTGGCGGCTGAGCATTTAAAAAAAAGAAATGCCAAACCGGCGTTTCTTGGCTATCAGGGCTTTCCAGCCAATATTTGTGTATCTATCGATAACGAGGTTGTTCACGGGATACCCGGAGACAGAAAACTTGTCGAAGGGCAGATTGTGAGTGTCGATGTCGGTTCGATTGTTGGCGGATATTTTGGCGATTCAGCCAGAAGTTTCGCGGTAGGAAAAATTGATGATTCCGCCAAAAAACTTCTCGAAGTTACCAGAAAATCCCTGCAAAGAGGAATAAATCTCTGCAGGATTGGAAATCGACTGGGAGACCTTTCCGCGGCTATCCAGCAATTTGTGGAGAATGAAGGTTTTTCAGTTGTAAGGGATTTGGTTGGTCATGGGATTGGCACGAAAATGCATGAAGAGCCTCAGGTGCCTAATTTTGGAGAGGCTGGCACTGGTATCGAATTTAAAGAAGGGCTTGTGATTGCAATCGAACCAATGATTAACGCTGGGAAATACCAGGTCAGGATGTTGTCTGATGGTTGGACGATCGTAACCGATGACGGTTCATTGTCAGCCCATTTTGAACATACAATCGCGATAACATCCGATGGACCGGAGATTTTAACAAAAAGGTAGTATGGCAAAAGAAGATGTAATTGAAGTTGAGGGCAAAGTAATCGAGCCATTGCCCAATGCAATGTTTAGAGTTGAATTGGATAATGGCCATAAAGTCCTGGCTCATATCTCCGGCAAAATGAGGATGCATTTTATAAAGATCCTTCCGGGAGACAAGGTTACTTTGGAATTGTCGCCATACGATTTGAATCGCGGCCGGATTACATACCGGCATAGATAGGTTGGTGAAAAGATGAAAGTTCGTTCTAGCGTAAAACCGCGTTGCGAAAAGTGCAAGATTATTAAGCGCAAGGGCATAGTCCGAGTTATTTGCGTGAATCCTAAGCATAAGCAACGCCAGGGATAAAAGGAGGCTTTTTTGGCGCGTCTCGCAGGTGTCGATCTGCCGAAAGATAAAAGGGTTGAAATAGGACTCACATATATATTTGGTATTGGGTTGACAACATCCCAAAAGGTTCTGGCAAAAACCGGAATTGATCCTAATCTTCGTGTTAAGGATTTAACGGAAGAACATATATCTAAATTGAGGGCCGTCCTGGAGCAGGACCATAAAGTTGAAGGCGTTCTCAGGGCCGAGATCAATATGAATATCAAGCGGCTGATTGATATCGGTTCATATAGGGGGCTTCGACATAGAAGGGGTCTTCCGGTAAACGGTCAAAGGACAAAAACCAATGCGAGAACTCGCAAAGGCCCCAAAAAGACTATTGGAAGAAAATCAAAAAAATAAAGGAAGGTTTGATTGGCTGATCCTAAACGGAAGAAGGCTAAGAAAAAAGGCAGGAAAGCCGAAGCCATGGGAGTGGCACATATTAAAGCCACTTTCAACAATACGATAATTTCTATTTCGGATAAGAACGGAAATGTAATTTCCTGGTCTACTGCCGGACGAAGCGGTTTCAAGGGCTCAAAGAAATCGACGCCCTTTGCCGCGCAGTTAGCTGCTCAGACTTCGGCCAAGGAAGCTATTGAAGCAGGCGTGAGAAGAGTAGAAGTATGGGTCAAAGGCCCCGGTTCCGGTCGTGAAGCTGCTATCAGGTCTCTTCAGGCTTCAGGTTTGGAAATCGTGGCTATTAAGGACGTTACTCCGATTCCTCATAACGGCTGTCGTCCTCCAAAAAGGCGGAGGGTATAGAGGTGCAAAATGGCTAGATATCGTGATCCCAATTGCAAATTATGCCGCCGCGAGGGGATGAAGCTTTTTCTGAAAGGGAATAGATGTACGTCCGATAAATGTGCTTTTGAAAGGCGTGGATATGCTCCCGGCCAGCATGGCCAGTCGGGCAGAAGAAAAGCCTCTGAATATGGGCTGCAGCTTCGCGAAAAACAAAAAATTCGCAGGATCTACGGGATTCTGGAGAAGCAATTCCGCAATTATTTTAAATCTGCTGCGCAACAGAAGGGTGTTACTGGAGATAACCTGTTAGTACTGCTGGAATGTCGTTTGGACAATCTTGTTTATAGGCTCGGTTTCGCGCCATCGAGAAAATCCGGCAGACAGTTAATAATACATAGACATTTTACAGTCAACGATAAAATCGTCGACATTCCGTCAATTCAGGTCCATCCGGGTGATATTATCAGGGTTTGTGAGAAAAGCAAAAACCTTGATATTATTCACTCATCTTTAAAGGAAATTGGAAAAATATTTGATTATTCCTGGATAAGATTAGATAAAGCCAAGATGGAAGGTGAGCTTTTGGAAAAACCGAAACGTTTGGATATACCGGTTATGGTCCAGGAGCAGATGGTTGTCGAGCTTTATTCCAAATAAATAATATTTCCGGAGGCATAATAAATGAAATGGAAAAGCATGCAAATGCCCAAAGAGTTAGTGTTGGACGAATCTTCAAGCACTGATTACTATGGGAAATTTGTTATAGAGCCACTGGAAAGGGGATTTGGCCATACAATTGGCAACTCCCTTCGCAGAGTGTTGCTTTCTTCAATACAGGGCGCGGCTCCGGTAGCCATCAGAATTGATGGGATAATGCACGAGTTTGCGGCCATTTCAGGCGTTAAAGAAGACGTAACTGAAATTGTTTTGAACATCAAAAAACTGAAATTGAAATTACTTGGGGACGAACCGAAGACACTTGTGCTTACTGCTAACAAAAAAGGCAACTATACGGCCGCTTCGCTGGAATCGGATGGGGATATAGAAATAATCAACACTGACCAGCATATTTTGAGCCTGAGCGATGATGTTAAATTCAGGATGGAAATTGATGTTGATTTCGGCCGCGGTTATGTTTCCGCCGAAAGCAACAACAAGCCCGGTAAGCCCGCTGGCACTATTTTTCTTGATAGCAGGTTTTCGCCTGTAATAAAGGTGAATTATTCAGTTGAGGATACAAGGGTCGGGCAAAGAACGGACTATGATAAGATTTCTCTGGAGATCTGGACCGATGGTTCGATCTCGCCCGAAGGTTCGCTGAATTTCTCATCTAAGCTTATCAGGGACCATCTTAGCGTATTCGCAGGCGGCGATCAGGAAATTGAAATGGTAGAAGAGGAAGTAATAGACGAGGAAGTTTTGAGAGTCAGAAATCTCCTGAAGATGAGGGTTGATGAACTTGAGCTTTCGGTGCGGTCATCCAATTGTCTTCACGCCGCCAATATTGTTACTCTCGAAGATCTGGTGCGCAGGTCTGAACCCGAAATGCTGAAATACCGCAATTTCGGCAGGAAATCGTTGAATGAGTTGAACGCAATCCTTTCGGAGCTTGGGCTGTCGTTTGGAATGGATGTTGATATATTTAAAGAACTTGAGGAAGCGAAGGCAACATAATGCGACACGGTAATCGCGTAAAAAAACTTGGCGTTAATCGAAGCCACCGCAAGGCTATGCTTTCTAATATGGCTAACTCGCTTATTGAGCACGGCAAGATTAAGACTACGACGGCAAGAGCAAAGGTACTTCAGAGCGATGTCGAAAAGCTGATTACATTAGCTAAGCGGGGAGACCTGCACGCGCGCAGACAAGCGTTTGCCGCTCTCAGGAACCGTAATAACGTGAAGAAACTTTTTGATGAAATCGCCGGTGAATTTAAAAACGTCAATGGCGGTTATACGCGGCGGGCGTTTTTCGGACGGCGCCTTGGCGACGCTGCTTTTATGTCTGTAGTTGAACTTAATATTGAAAAGAAAGTTGTGGAAGAGTCTAAAAGCAAGAAAAGCAAAAAAAACAAAAAGGCGGAAACTGAAAAAAGCGAAACTCCTAAAGCAAAGAAGAAAACTGCCCCAAAGGACAAGAAGAAAGCCGCAGCTAAATAACTCTGATATTCAGTACAGCGATTATATAAATTTGCCCGGTTTCCGGGCATTTTTATTTTATGAAAATAGCTATAAGTTGTCTTTTCATTCGCGAAACTGTATACTATTTATCTTAATATGAGGGCTTGCGTTTTAATACTCGATTCCTGCGGCGTTGGGGAAATGCCGGATGCTATTGAATATGGCGACATAGGCTCAAACAGTCTTGGCAACGTCGCGATGAAAATGGGCGGCCTGAATCTGCCGGAACTGCAAAGATGCGGACTGGGAAATATTATTCCCATTGAAGGCGTCCCCGAATGCGATAGGTCTCGTTTCTCTTTCGGTAAGATGGCCTCTCTGTCGTCGGGAAAAGATTCCACAACCGGCCATTGGGAGCATTTCGGTATTATCACAGAAATACCGTTTCCAACATATCCGCAAGGTTTTCCGGAAGACTTAATCAGAGATTTTGAATTAAAAACCGGGAAAAAAGTAATCGGCAATAAAGCCGCTTCCGGCACGGAGATAATTAAAGAATTAGGCAAGCAACATCAGGAAACAGGCGATCTTATTGTTTATACTTCCGCCGATTCTGTGTTCCAAATAGCCGCCCATATACAAACGGTTTCATTAGATGATTTGTATAATTATTGCAAAATAGCCCGCGAAATACTTACCGGCAAACACAATGTTTCACGGGTGATCGCCCGGCCTTTCGAGGGAGAACCGGGCGCTTATATCAGGACTGCGGACCGCCATGATTTTTCCATCAAGCCGCCCGAAAAATCAGGCTTGGATCTGCTTAAAGAAAATGGGTTCGATGTGATTTCCATAGGTAAAATTAACGATCTATTCGCGGGGGCAGGCATAACGCGGACTTACCCGACCAAATCAAACGCCCACGGAATCGATACATTAATTGAAATTCTGGATACGGAATTTAACGGATTGATTTATATCAATCTTGTCGATTTTGACATGCTCTGGGGCCATAGAAATGATTATGAGGGTTTTGCCGGAGGGCTTGAATATTTCGACAGCAGGTTTTCGGAGATTTTGGATGGGTTTAAGGATGGAGATTTATTGATAATTTCCGCCGATCATGGATGCGATCCAACCACGCCTTCCACAGACCACTCGAGAGAATACGTTCCTGTATTGGCGGGTATCGCGCCATTTGGGGGAGATACCAAAAACCTTGGAACAAGAAGAACATTTGCCGATCTTGGGGCGACAGTCCTTGAGCGTTTTGGGCTAAGGCAGCCTGAAGGCAATAGCTTTCTGGGAGATTTAAAATGATGGACTGGGACATACTTATCGAATCGGCAAAAGAGGCGCGAGAAAATGCCTACGCTGTTTATTCCGATTTCAGAGTCGGCGCGGCCCTTTTGACAACCGATGGAGAAATCTTTACCGGCTGCAATGTCGAGAACGGATCGTATGGGCTGACCATTTGCGCCGAAAGAACAGCTGTTTTCAAAGCTGTTTCCGCAGGCAAAAAGGAGTTTAAAGCGATTGTCGTTTTCACGGATTCGACACCGCCAGCGAGGCCGTGCGGAGCATGTCTGCAAGTATTGGCCGAGTTTGGCTCTGATATTGATGTGGCTTGCGTAAATACAAAAGGCAAACAAGATAATTTTAAACTAACCGAACTTTTTCCAGAAGGGTTTTCGTTTAAAAAATAGAGAAGATATTATTACTTGTAACCCGTAATATTTGAGGAACCATCTTGAATGCAGTAGAGATAATCGCCAAAAAGCGCGATGGATTTGAACTATTGAGAAGCGAAATAAAATTTTTTATAAATTCGTATCTTAAAGGAAGTATAAAAGATTATCAGTTGTCATCATTTCTTATGGCTGTTTATTTGAAAGGAATGAGCCATGAAGAAACCGGCTGGCTTACAGAAATCATGCTTGAGTCCGGAGATCATATCGAGTTTCCCAAGCCCAATGCCGTTTATGTTGATAAGCATTCGACCGGAGGCGTGGGCGATAAGGTATCCCTGATACTTGCTCCGCTTGCCGCGTCATGCGGGGTCAGGGTCCCCATGCTGTCAGGCCGCGGTCTTGGACATACAGGCGGAACGCTGGATAAGCTGGAATCTATACCAGGATTCAAAACAGACCTTTCTCTTGAGGAATTTAAACGAGGTGTTGAAAAAATCGGGTGTGTTATTTCAGGTCAAACCGAGCAGATCGCTCCGGCAGATCGAATGATGTATGCCCTCCGCGATGTTACAGCGACAATAGAATCTATACCGCTTATTTGCGGCTCGATTCTTTCCAAAAAATTCGCTGCGGGGCCGAAAGGACTCGTCTTCGATGTCAAATGCGGAAACGGCGCGTTTATGAAAAACCTGGAAGGTGCCAGGGAGCTTGCCGGCAATCTTATTAGTGTGGGGAAAGCGATGGGAAGAAATATTATCGCTCTAATCACCGATATGAACCAGCCATTGGGTTTCGCGGTAGGGAATATTCTCGAAGTTGCTGAATCGATTGAGTTTTTGAGGGGCAATTATCCGAAGGATCTTTACGATGTTACAATGGAGCTTTGCGCCGAGATGCTCAACGTTGCCGGAATAGAGACAGATCGAAACAAGGCAATCAAAATGCTTGAAAATAGATTGAACGACGGTTCGGCCTTGAAAAAATTCGAGGAGATGGTCGAATTTCAGAAAGGTGATTTATCAATATTTGAAAAGCCGTCAAATATCCCAAAGGCAAAACATATTGTTGAGTGTAAATCAAAACTCGACGGCCACTTACAGGAATATTCGACTTTCGAGATTGGACGGCTGGTCATTGAGCTTGGCGGAGGAAGATTTACAAAAGATGACGTTGTTGACCCGTTGGTCGGTCTCGTTTTCAGGAAGAAAATCGGCGATAAAGTTTCAGCCGGGGATATTCTGGTAAATATCCACGCCAATAATTATGATCAAGCAAAAGAAGCATCTAAAGCAATTGAAAATTATATAAAAATCGGAGATGAAAAGCCTGCCGTGCCGGTTCTTATCAAGGAGCGGCTACCTTAAAACCTTGTTTTCTTGCCTTTATTTTTATCGTCTATTCTGAATCTTTTTTCGTTTTCCTTTTTTGAGCGTGAGGCGCGGTGGTCCAGATGGCATTCCTGTTTAGGCAGAGTTTCCTCTGTAAAAATGTCGGTTACCGTTCTGACACAATCGCCTTTCGCGAGTTCGCCGGAATCAAGACAAACAGTCGCGGTATAGATTCCGGGCGGAATTGGAAACTCCTTTACGGGCAGGCTATCGCAGGCCGCTTTCATGAATTTTGTCCAGATTGGCAGAGCAGTGGACGCTCCAACTTCGCCCTTGGAAGGGCTTCCGATTCTAATGACATTATCAAACCCTACCCATGCGCCGCATGTTAATTGCGGGACAAAACCAATAAACCAGTTATTCGTGTAATCGTTGGTTGTGCCGGTTTTTCCTCCCGCGGGGCGTTTAAAGCCTCTTACTCTTGTGCCCACGCCGGTGCCGTGATTAATAACAGTCTCAAGCATATTAGTAATAATATAGGCGGTCTGCTCGGAGAGAACTTCTTCCTGATCGGCCATATTTTTTTCATATTTTACATATCCGTTGCGGTCGACAATTTTCGTAATATAAAACGGTTTTCTTAATATTCCCCCGTTTGGGAAAACCGAAAATGCCGGTACAATTTCCCACATTGTAACATCCGATGCGCCCATCGCCAGCGATGGCACCGGGTTGAGTTTTGATGTTATTCCCAGTCTGTGGGCATATTCGACCACCTGTCGCGGCGTCACCAATGGGTCCATTATCAATTTCACGGAAATCAGATTTCTTGAAGCTCTCAAGCCATTTCTCAGGGTCATCTCGCCTTTGAAGGTGAGGTCAAAATTGGATGGCCGCCATTCCTCCCCTCCAATCGTCAGCACAATCGGAGAATCCAAAAGAAGGTCGGATGGTGAAAACCCGTTGTCGATTGCGGTAGCATACACGAATGGCTTGAATGCCGAACCCGGCTGCCTTAACGCCTGGACTACGCGGTTAAATTTACTGGTTTTAAAGTCTCTGCCGCCGACAAATGCCAGAACCGCGCCGGTTGTATTATCTATGGCCAGAAGCATCCCCTGGATTTTTCTATATACTCTGATCGAATCAGGTCCGCCAAGCGTATCCGGAACCAGAATCGTATAATCTTCGTTTTCAAGATCGTAATATCTTTCATGCGCCGCCTGTTGTTTATCAACTTCTTTTATTACGGCGCTGTCCGCTATTACCTGCAATCCGATATCAAGGGTGGTATAAATCGATAACCCGGATGAATAGAGCGCTTCTTCGCCGTACTCGTTTATTATTTTTTGCCTGACCATTTCGGTAAAGTAAGGCGCCTTGCCAAGGTCCCTTTTCTGGCGGTTCAAGTTCAGCGGAAGCTGTTTCAGGCTGTCCGCCATAGATTTTGATATCTTGCCGTAATCGACAAGTGAATTCAAAACTATGTTGCGTCTTTTAGTTGCCCTTTCCGGGTGCTCAAGCGGATTATATCTACTCGGGGCTTTTAGCAAACCCACCAGCAAAGCGCAATCAAGAAGCGTCAATTCCTGGGCGTCTTTGGAAAAATATAGCTGTGCTGCCGCCTGAATGCCGTATGCGCGCGGCCCGAAATAATGATGATTGAGATACATCTGTACTATTTCGTTTTTAGAGTAAGTTCGTTCTATTCTCAAAGAGGTCAGCGCTTCTTTGATCTTGCGCGCAAGGGTTTTTTCGGGAGTTAGGAATAACGATCTGGAAAGCTGCTGGCTTAAAGTTGACGCGCCTTCGGCGGTTAAATTAAATTTCGCGATATTATGCGCCATCGCGCCAAAAATGCGTCGAATATCGACTCCCCAATGCTCGTAGAATTTTCTATCTTCTGTCGCCAGAAGGCAGTCGATCAGGTAAGGAGGCATTTCACTGTAGGAAATGAGTATTCGGCGTTCGGTGAAATATTCCATCAGGGTCTCACCGTTTCTATCGTAAACTCTTGTAATCAGGCGGGGCTGGATATTATTAAGCTGCGCCGGCGAAGGAAGGTCTTTTTGTAGAATTAAGGCCGTCGCGATCCCTGAAACGATGACACTCCCTATCATCCCAAGCCCGATTAGAACATATTTCTTCCACCAATGCCGTTGGTCTTTGTACAAAACAACCATGATATCTTAATTACGCTCCGTCCGAACAGGTGTCAAGCCCAAAACTGTACTATTCTCTTGCAAAGTCTTGCTTCGTATAATAATTTTACATTTTTATATCGGAGGAGTTCCAGATGATTAAAATAAAACCTGAAGAACAATTTGAGATAATAAAAAAAGGCGCTGTCGAAGTTATTCGGGAAGAAGAACTTTTGGCGAAATTGAAAAAATCGTATGATACGGG
>CAZKYQ010000032.1:0-20876 GCA_964556975.1 uncultured Ignavibacteria bacterium | reverse complement strand
TACATCAGTTGCAATTAAAAAATCTCTCAATAATTCGAAGGATGATAATTCCTTAAAAAGAAAGCTTCAAAGTTACATTCCTTCCCGCTCTAGCAGGAGCTTTAAGTTATGGCAGGATCGGTTTGATGATGTTTCCATTTATTCTGAGAAAGTTTTATTAACCAAGATGAATTATATAAGGAATAATCCTGTGAAAGCCGAATTAGTTGATGACGCGGATGATTATCTGTATTCTTCCTTTTACAAAGGGCGTCAGAAGTAGCTTCTGACGCCACTCCTAAATCAGGAGCGGCTCTTGTCGTCAAGACGGATATGTGCCGTCGGAAGCTACTTCCCACCGTTCACCCAATACGTCTATTTCAACAACACCATCTTCTTCGTCTCGGCATAATCCCCGGCTTGTACTCTATAAAAATAGGTGCCGGTTGAAATATCCTTGGCGTTCCAAATCACTTGGTGATTGCCGGCGGGCTGTTCATCCTGAATTAGCGTTTCAATCTTACGCCCCAGCAGATCGTAAATGTCTATCGTCACGTATGTTTGTTTCGTCAGAGCATATTGGATTGTAGTTGAAGCGTTGAATGGATTGGGGTAGTTTTGGGAAATTCCAAAGCTCTCGGGCAAAGCTGTTTCGGGAGAATCATCAACACCTGCCGTAATTGAAAGATTTATCAGGATGGAGACATTGTAGGACGAAAAGTTTGCCACCGCCAGGTCGCTGTATCCATCGCCGTCAAGGTCAGCCGCAAAGACTGAATAGGGACCATTTCCCGCCCCATAGTTGACCGCCGTCTGGTAGGTCCCGTCGCCGTTATTTACCAGGATAGAGACATTGTCGGAATTATTGTTTGCCGCCGCCAGGTCGCTGTCCCCGTCGCCGTCAAAGTCAGCCGCAAAGACTGAATAGAGACCATCTCCCGCCCCGTAGTTGATCGGCGCTTGGTATGTCCCATCACCGTTGTTTTTCAGGATGGAGACATTATTGGAATTATTGTTTGCCACCGCCAGGTCGCTGTCGCCATCGCCGTCAAGGTCATCCGCAAAGACTGACCAGGGAGCATCTCCCGCCTCGTAGTTGACCGCCGTCTGGTATGTCCCGTCGCCGTTATTTATCAGGATAGAGACATTGTCGGAATTATTGTTTGCCACCGTCAGGTCGCTGTCCCCGTCGCCGTCAAGATCCGCCGCAAAGACTGACATTGGACCACCTCCCGTTCCGTAGTTGACCGCCGTCTGATATGTCCCGCCGCCGCTATTTATCAGGATGGAGACATTGTAGGAAGCATAGTTTGCCACCGCCAAGTCGACGTCTCCGTCGCCGTCAAGGTCAGCCGCAAAGACTGACCAGGGTTCGTCTCCCACCCCGTAGTTGACCGCTGTCTGATATGTCCCGTCGCCGTTGTTTCTCAGGATGGAGACACTGTCGGAACCATAGTTTGCCACCGCCAGGTCGCTGTCCCCGTCGTCGTCAAGGTCAGCCGCAAAAACTGAATAGGGAGCATCACCCGCCCCGTAGCTGACCGCTGTCTGGTATGTCCCATTGCCGTTGTTTTTCAGGATGGAGATATTGTCGGAATGAAAATTAGCCAACGCCAGGTCGCTATCCCCGTCGCCGTCAAGGTCAGCCGCAAAGACTGAAACGGGACCACCGTTCGCTCCGTAGTTAACCGCCGGCGCAAATAAGGAATCTTGTGCTTCTGTATTCGCAAGAAAAGCGAATGTAAATACTATTAAGAGAACAAAAACATTTAACATTACCCTCATTACCTTAATCCTCCGTTGCTAAAAAATGGAAAATAATACGAAAATTGACCTTCCAGACTGTTTATACTGCTGGGAATTATTTGGCCCTTGTTTAAGAAAGAAGATACCATATTCCACCAAAATGTCAAGGCTTTTCTTTTATTGGGCGGTTTGACATTTGTCAAATAATAGTCTATAACAAAACCATATTTTAGGCCTATGGAAAAAATGACGGCAAAAAAGATCAACACCGAATTTCTCAAAAATAATGTAGGTTGCCAGCTTGCTGGCAACAATCGGTTTAGAGACTTGTAAATTTTGCGGGCAGCAAGCTACCCGCCTACTTTAGGCTATGAAGAAAATGATAGCAGAACCCAAAAAGATCAACACCGAATTTCTCAAGAAACGAAAACTCTGGTATAACAGCGGCCGCAAAATTCGCAAGCTAATTCAATACGGCTTTCTCATAACTTTAATTCTAATCGGTATTCAATTTATTCTCTGGTACAAATATTACGAATCAGGCGGAAAGCTGTTCGCTGTCTCTCGCCCGGCGGGGGTAGAGGGCTTTCTGCCCTTATCCGGTTTGATAGGTTTGAAACATTGGCTCTTAACCGGAACTATCAACGACATCCACCCGGCGGCTACGTTTATACTCGTCGCAATTATTATGATGAGTCTCGTATTCAAAAAAAGCTTCTGCGGTTTTATTTGTCCGGTCGGATTAATATCCGAATGGCTCTGGAAACTAAGCAGAAAAGTTTTTGGGCGAAAAGCCTCCGCGCCGTGGGGGTGGAGGGTCCCGAAACTCATAGATTATCCCTTAAGGTCGCTGAAATATCTGCTCCTGTTTTTCTTTGCCAACGCTATCCTGATTGTCATGACCGGCCCGGTGCTGGAGGCATTCATTGGTTCGCCTTACAATAAAATCGCCGATGTTAAAATGCTGATGTTCTTTGCCGACATTTCGAGTTTCGCAATGGGCGTGATTATACTGCTCGCGGTCGCCTCGCTTTTTATCTCTAATTTTTGGTGCCGGTATCTTTGCCCGTATGGCGCGCTTGTCGGCCTAATCAGTTTCTTAAGCCCGGTAAAAATCCGAAGGAACATTTCTACCTGTACCGATTGCGGGGCCTGCACTAAAGTTTGTCCATCGGCAATAAAGGTGCATAAAGATATAATCGTCCGCTCCGACGAGTGTATCGGCTGTCTGGAATGCGTCGCGGCATGCCCGGTCGAGGATACATTGGATCCGGTAATAGTCGGGATCAAAAAGAGACTATCGCCGCGTACTTTTGCACTTGGCACCCTTGCGATTTTTCTGGCCTTTTATATTGCCGCGAGAATAGCAGGGAAATGGGATAACAATATTTCTTCAGAGGAATATCAATTTCATATCGAGCGAATGAATCAGCCGGAATATGATCATTTAAGGTGAGAAGCTCTGTTTAAAACTTAGCGTTCCTCGGCGTTCGCGGGCACGGGATTACGTCCCGGATATTTGTCATCCCGGACATATACATGAGCATGCGGGCAAAACCAAGCCCGAATCCCGAATGGGGAACAGAGCCGTATTTTCTGAGATCGTAATACCACCACAATGAATCCTCATTTATTCCGAACTGCCCCACCATTTTTTTCAAGACATCGAGCCGCTCTTCACGCTGGCTGCCCCCGATAATCTCGCCGATTTGCGGTACCAGAACATCGACTGCGGCGACGGTCTTTTCGTCATCATTTAGGCGCATATAAAACGCTTTTATGTCCTTAGGATAATCCTTTACCATGACTGGCGCGTTGAAATGCTCTTCGCATAAAAATCGTTCATGCTCGGCCTGAAGGTTTATACCCCACTCTACTGGGAATTCGAATTTCTTCTTCGCCTTTTTCAGGATTTCAACAGCTTCGGTATATGTGATGATCTCGAATTTGGATTTGAGCAATTTCTCCAAAACGTCTATTTTGCCTTTTTCGATCCATTGATTAAAAAACTCCATCTCTTCGGAGCATTCATTGAGGGCGTATTCAATTAAAAACATTAAAAATTCACCCGCAAGCCGCATGTTTTCATCAATATCGCAAAATGCCATTTCTGGCTCGATCATCCAAAATTCCGACACGTGGCGGGATGTGTTGGAATTTTCGGCCCTGAATGTAGGTCCAAAGGTGTAAACATCGCCCAAGGCTGTTGCCATAATCTCGGCTTCGAGCTGTCCCGAAACCGTGAGAAATGCCTGTGAACCGAAAAAATCTTTATCATAATCGACCGCCCCGTCGGTCATTGGCACTTTGTCCAAGTCAAATGTCGTAAGCCAAAACTGCTCGCCGGCGCCCTCGCAATCTGTCGCCGTTATAATCGGAGAATGCATATAATAAAATCCACGTTCCTGATAAAACTTATGGATAGCGAAAGCTATTTTACTTCTGAAGCGGTTTATTGCTCCGAATGTGTTAGTCCTGGGCCTTAGATGAGCTATCTCCCGCAAATATTCAAACGAATGGCGTTTTTTCTGAAGCGGGTATTCCGCCGGGCAATCCCCAACCAACTGAATTTCGTCGGGATGCAGTTCTATTTTATGCTTACGCTCGGGAACGGGCACCAACTTGCCTGCCAGCCTGACCGAAGATCCCAGCTTTATATCTTCCAGATTAGGGAAATTAGCGGGATTATCGATTACAATCTGCAAATTTAGAAGCGTACTGCCGTCATTTACTTCCAAAAATGTAATGTTTGACGAATCACGTCTTGTCCTGACCCAACCCATGACTATTACGTTTTCAACCGTATCGGCTGTCCTTATTATCGAAGCTATTTTTGTTCTTTTAAAGTAATCCATTTTCCTCTCCTGTTTGAGAAAAGCTTATATAACTAAAATGGGATTAAAAATCAACAAAGGAATAATTTGTATTTACAATTGTGCCTAAAGTCCCGGTTTTTGGCTCATAAGCGCCTATAATGGCGAAAATTGCCTTGACACTTTTGTATCTACAGTATTAATTTCGTTCTCGATGAAAGTCGAGTTTCGACAGATAAAAGCCGGAGGTTCCGAGCTTAATTTTTCGGTATCGGCGGTTGACTTGGGTTTGGATGTTGAGGGCTACAAATTCCCCGAGCCTATTAAAGTTGAATTGTTTGTCGTGAAATCCGGCGATGAGGTGATTTGCGAGGGAAAAGTTTCTACTATGGTAGAGGCTGAATGCTCTCGATGTCTGGAACTGTTTGAAAAACAAATCAGTTCAGGCTTGCAGTTTGTTATTCAGCTTCTTGAAATAAATGAGTACGAGGAAACAGGAGACGATGATTTTGTCATTTTACCAAAAACCGCGGAAGATTACGATATTTCCGATCGCGTCAGGGAAGCGATAATTATGGAGAAGCCCTTCAAGCCGCTTTGCCGAAATGATTGCAAGGGGCTTTGCCCGATGTGCGGCTGCGACCTAAACGAAACCGATTGCGGATGCGTTCAAGATAAGACTGATGAAAGATGGGACACCTTAAGACAATTATTTGATGAATGATACTTTTAGCCACGATTTGATTATTAGTAACTGTTTATGATAGATTAATTAAGAATTGAGGTAATTAATGGCACTTCCAAAAAGACGAATTTCCAAAACCAGAGGCGCCAGGCGGAGAACGCACTGGAAACTTGAAAAACCAAATGTAATAGAGTGTCCTCACTGCCATGAGCCGAGACTGCCGCATCAGATTTGTCCTCATTGCGGCTGGTACAAAGGACGGGAAGTCATAGCGATAACTGAATCGAAATAATGCCGGCCGCGAAAAAAACAAGAATCGCGATTGACGCCATGGGCGGCGATCATGCGCCATCCTCAATTGTCGCCGGCGCTGTTTTGGCGCAGAAATATTACGGGGAAACGGTAGAGATTATTCTCTTAGGCGATTCTTCCAATATAAATTTTGAGCTGAAAAAGCTCGGCGCTGATAATCTTCCTATTAAAATCATTCATTGCGATGAAGCAATAGGGATGGCTGATGAGCCTGCGGAATCGGTCCGAAAAAAGCCGAATTCGTCAATTGTGGCCGGATTGAACTTGCAAAAGAGCGATGAAGCGGACGCTTTTATCTCCGCCGGAAATACTGGCGCCGTAATGGCCGCATCGCTGATAAAACTTGGGAGGCTTAAAGGCGTTAATCGTCCCGCTATTGTGTCTTTATTTCCATCGGAAACAGGAACAACAATTGTGCTTGATGTGGGGGCAAATTCCGATTGTAAAGCCATTAATCTGTATCAGTTCGCGCTTATGGGAAGCATTTATTGTTCCCAAATGTTTTCAAAAGAAAAGCCCAGTATTGGTTTGCTGTCCATAGGGGAAGAAAAATCCAAAGGAAATGAGCTTACCATTGAGTCCCACAAACTTATTTCAGCGTCCGACTTGAATTTTATCGGAAACATCGAGGGCCGCGATATCCTGAAAGGGAATGCCGATGTTGTCGTTTGCGATGGTTTCGTTGGAAATGTCATATTGAAATTTGCCGAATCTATTGAAAGTTTCTTCGGCGGCTTTGTAAAGAAAAGGATTAAAAAAAGCTTATCCTCCAAATTAGGAGCTTTGTTTTTGAGCAAGACATTTAAAGAACTTAAAAGAAAACTTGATTATGCGGAATACGGCGGCGCCCCTCTTTTGGGAATTAGCGGCGTGGTTATGATATGTCACGGAGGTTCATCGCCAAAAGCAATCAAAAATGCCGTGCGCGCGGTTCAATCGATTGTTGAAAATAAAGTAAATTCGAAAATAGAAAATAAAATTGCTGTCAATGGAGCGTCAAAATTATCAGAAATTAAGCTGAGACAATCATGAGCAAAATATATGTACGTATAGCCGGTACCGGTTCAGCCGCTCCGGATAATATCTTGACTAACGCCGATCTTGAAAAAATGGTGGATACATCCGATCAATGGATAACATCACGGTCTGGCATCAAAGAAAGAAGAATCGCGCCCGAGGGGTTTGCCTCTTCGGATTATGCTTATAAGGCTTCTATCAAAGCTTTAGATATGGCTGGCATGACGGCGGATGAACTTGACATGATTATATTGGGTACTATCACACCCGACTCGCCTTTGCCTTCAACCGCATGTGTTCTTCAGGATAAATTAAAAGCTAATAATGCCGCGGTTGTTGATATTGCCGCCGCTTGTTCAGGTTTTATTTACGGCCTGTCATTCGCCAAAGCAATGATAGAAACCAATCAAAAGAAAACTATCCTGGTAATAGGTGTTGAAACTCTTTCACGAATAGTTAACTGGAAAGATCGCAACACATGTGTACTTTTTGGAGACGGCGCCGGAGCGGCAATAGTGACGGAATCAGATATCCCCGGTGGTATTATCGATACTTACACCAAAGCCGACGGCTCGCTCGCTCATCTGTTACATGTACCGGCGGGAGGCGGTCGAATGCCCATTACAACAGATAATATTGGCAATGGCGATCGCTTTATTCAGATGGAAGGCCCGGAGGTTTTTAAGGCCGCCGTCAAGGCTATGGGTGAAGCGGCGACAACTATTCTGAAAAAATCCGGTACAAACTCCGACGATATTGATCTTATGATTCCTCATCAAGCGAATATCAGAATTATCGAGGCTACGGCCAGAAGAATAAAATTGCCGATGGACCGCGTTTTTGTGAATATCCATAAATACGGCAATACATCAGCCGCTTCAGTTCCGATTGCTCTTGATGAGGCGGTAAGAACAAACAGAATAAAAAAAGGCGACAAAATAATACTTGTGGCGTTTGGCGCCGGTTTTACATGGGGGTCCGTGCTTGTTGAATGGTAATATGAAAAAGACCGCGTTTCTTTTTCCCGGCCAGGCCTCTCAATACGTGGGAATGGCGAAAGATTTATATGAATCTTATGATAGCGCGAAAAAGCTTTTTCAAATCGCGTCGGAAACACTCGAATATGATCTTGCCGATGCCTGTTTTAACGGGCCTAAGGATAAATTAAAACAAACGGCATACACTCAGCCGGCCGTTTTTGTTCATTCCTGTTGTATTGATTTGATATTAAAGGAACATGCTATATTTCCGTTCGCCGCCGCAGGCCATTCTCTTGGCGAATATTCCGCGCTTGTTTGCTCGGAAGCCCTTGATTTTCAAACAGCGATAAAAGCCATAACTGTTCGAAGCCGCGCGATGCAGAATGATTGCGATAATAACCCCGGAACAATGGCCGCGGTAATCGGGCTGGATTATCAGGCCGTAGCTGAGACCTTGCAAAACGCCGGCGGTATTGTTGTCCCGGCAAATTACAATTCGCCCGGACAGGTTGTAATCGCGGGCGAAGTTGACGCTGTTCAAAATGCGTGCGGCCTTTTAAAAGAAAAGGGCGCCAAAAGGGCCATGCCGATTCCAGTAGGCGGAGCATACCATTCTCAACTGATGAAGCCGTCTTCAGATAAAATGAAGGATTTTATTGCGGATGAAATAGAATTTTCAGAGTTTAAATTTCCAGTTTACGCTAATGTCAGCGCGGAGCCCCTATGCGATCAGGAGAAGTACAAAGAGCTATTATCTAAGCAGATTTTGAGTCCTGTGCTTTGGTATCCGACCTTACAGAATATGTATAACGATGGAGCCAGAAGGTTTATCGAGATCGGCCCCGGAAAAGTCTTGCAAGGGCTGGTAAAAAGGTCTATAAAAGATCCTGATTTGGAAATTATGGGTGTTGATAATGTTGAAAGTTTAAAGAATCTCCTTGAAGAAAGTATAAAGGTAGGATCGCAATGAATCCTGATAGAAAAGTAGCTTTGGTAACCGGAGGCGCGCGAGGGATCGGGTATGCCATCGCAAAACGGTTGTCTTCGGATGGATACTCGATTGTTGTCGCTGATATTCTTAAAGATATTGCCGAAGAAACAGCATCGCGATTATCATCGGATGGGGCCGATTGCATAGCAGTTGCCGGCGACGTCTCAAAGCCGGGGGATGTCGATTCGATGTTTAGCGATACCGCGAATAGAATGGGCGCTATTGATATTCTCGTAAATAACGCTGGAATTACAAGAGATAATTTTCTTATGAGAATTGATGAGAAAGACTGGGACCTTGTAATGAATGTCAACTTAAAGGGATCGTATCTATGCTCAAAGGCCGCTTCAAGGGGAATGATGAAGAAAAGATGGGGAAGGATTATTAATATATCATCCGTGGTTGGCATAATGGGAAACGCGGGGCAGTCAAACTATGCGGCCTCGAAAGCCGGTTTGATAGGATTTACAAAATCTCTCGCGAAGGAGCTTGCCGGAAGAAATATTACAGCCAACGCGATAGCGCCGGGTTTTATAGAGACCGAAATGACCGAAAAACTGCCCGATTCGGCCAGAGAGGGCTTTTTATCGGTAATCCCGCTAAAACGGGCTGGAACCCCGAATGATGTTGCCGGAATAGTATCATTTCTGGCTTCCGATTCAGCCGAATATATTACGGGACAGGTCATCCATTGCGATGGCGGGATGGTGATGTAGATAGTTTGAAAGAAATTAAATTTTAATTTATTATTGCGGCATTTAAGGAGGAACAATGTCAGTAGAAGAAAAAGTTAAGGAAATTATTGCCGAAAACCTGGGCGTGGATACTGAAAAAGTAGTCCCGGAAGCCTCATTTGTTGATGATCTTGATGCTGATTCTCTTGATCAGGTGGAGTTAATTCTCGCCTTGGAAGAGGCGTTTGATTGTACAATACCGGAAGAAGACGCCTCGAAAATTACAACCGTTGGAGAAGCCATTAATTTCGTGAATAAATTTCAGGAGAAGGGTTAGGATTTATTCCTGTGGCACGAAGGGTAGTCATAACGGGAATCGGCTTAGTAACGCCTATCGGGAATAATATTGATGAATTTTGGGGTAGCCTGATAAATGGGAAATCAGGGATTAGGATTATTGACAGGTTTGATCCATCAGAGCTGACTACCAGGATAGCGGCCCAGCTAATAGATTTCGATCCATCTGAATATATTAGCAAAAAGGCCGCGAGGCGGATGGATTTGTCCCAGCAATTCGCCGTGGTGGCTTCCGGCAGGGCCATAAAGGATGCTCAGCTTAATCTTGATTCAATTAATCTTGATGAGGTGGGCGTTATTATTGGTTCAGGAATCGGGGGCCTTAGAACTTTTGAAGTACAACATACAAATCTCATGAAGCATGGGCCTAAGAGAGTATCTCCGTTTTTTATACCTATGATGATTCCTGATATGGCTTCGGGGGTGGTTAGCATTCAATTTGGCCTCAAGGGGCCTAATTATGCTACCGTATCCGCTTGCGCTTCATCGAGTAACGCCGTGGCTGACGCTTTCGTTCATATTCAGAGAGGTACTGCTGATATGTTTGTTTCGGGCGGTACCGAAGCCTCTATAACATTAATAGGCATGGCAGGGTTTTGTTCGGCAAAAGCCATGTCGTCCAAAAACGAATACCCTGAAAAAGCTATGAGGCCTTTTGATAAGGAAAGGGATGGTTTTGTAATGGGCGAAGGGGCCGCGATTTTTGTCCTTGAGGAGCTTTCTCGCGCTAAATCCCGGGGCGCGAAAATTTACGCGGAAATTGTCGGTATGGGAATGTCGGCCGATGCTTTTCATATTACCGCTCCCGCGTCCGATGGCAACGGCGGGGCGAGAAGTATGAAAGCTGCTCTTAAAGACGCGAAAATATCCCCTGATGATATTGATTACATCAATGCTCACGGCACAGCCACCGGTCTCGGAGACATTGCCGAAACTATGGCATTAAAAGAGGTTTTCGGAGAGAGAGCTTACAAGATTCCAATAAACTCCTCAAAATCCATAATGGGTCATCTTCTTGGGGCGGCAGGTTCAGCGGAACTCGCCGCGACAGCTCTTCAGATCTGTAACAGCAAGATCCATCCTACAATAAATCTTGATTATCCTGATCCTGATTGTGATTTGGATTATGTTCCCGGTGCCGCGAGAGATGTTGAAATTGATTACGCGCTTTCAAATTCTTTTGGTTTTGGGGGACATAACACTTCAATTGTTATAAGAAAATACCAGAACAGCAATTAAATGGCTTTTTCATTTTTAAAAAAGATATTCTCCGGAGGGCCGAGCTCTCTTGAAAATGTCGAATTGATTCTTAAATACAAGTTTACCGATAGAACCTTATTGGAAAAAGCATTAACGCATAGATCGATAGATGATTCAGGGCTTGCGAATGAGCGGCTGGAGTTTCTTGGCGATGCTGTATTGGGTATGGTAGTATCGGAATTCCTTTTTAAGAAATTTCCTAAACTGGATGAAGGCGATCTCACCAAGATGAAATCCGCGCTTGTTAATGAGATATCATTATCAAAGGTATTTTCAAAAATTGGATTGGGCGATTATATTCTTTTGAGCCGGGAAGAGGAGAAATCAGGGGGAAGATCTAAACCCTCTATTACGTCAGACACTATGGAAGCGTTGTTCGGAGCCATCTATTTGGATGGCGGATTGCGCTCTGTTTCCGATGCCATAAACCTGGTATTACTTTCCGATTTTGATGATCTTATCAATGACGAAGATAATTACAATTATAAGGGCGAATTACTGGAAATGGTGCAGGTAAAAGGGCGGGGCGTGCCTCGTTATGATGTAATTGATGAAATTGGGCCCGATCATAGCAAGTTGTTTGTTGTATCTGTTTCTGTAGAATCCGAAGGAATTGGCACAGGAGAGGGTTCTTCAAAAAAAGAGGCTGAACAGAAAGCGGCAAAAATGGCGCTGGAAACTATTAGAAATAACTTGGCGGGCTGAAGAGGAGAGACTTCTGTAAAATGTCTCTCTATGCATAGTTTAAAAATGAATTTTGGCGTACAGGAGATTTAACGATGAAGATTGCGGTATTGATCAAACAGGTTCCCCAACTGTCCGAAGTGTCAATGGGCGGCGAAGGCCCGAAATGGTCTGATGATGTGCTATCAGTTAATCCATTTGATGAGTATGCTGTTGAGGAAGCCATTCGCATTAAAGAAAAATTAGGAGCTAATACTGTGGCCATTACGTATGGCGGTTCGGATGCCGTTTCGGTTCTAAGAGACGTCTTAGCGTTGGGAATTGATGAAGCTGTTCATATTGAATCCGATACATACTCATCCCTTGACCCGCAAAATATTGCCAGAGTACTTGCGGCATGTATAAAAAAATTAGGCGATGTGGCCCTTGTTTTGACCGGTAAGCAGGCGTGTGATGATGATTCCGCAATAGTCCCATTTTCGGTCGCGGCTCATCTGGATTGGTCACAGGTCGGGTTTGTCAAAAAGATAAACCGTGTTGATGATTCCCAAATAGTGGCCTGGAGGACTACCGATTCAGGATATGATATTATAGAAGCCTCTCTGCCCGCGGTTTGTTCGGTTGTTAAGGAGATCAATGAGCCCCGCTTGCCATCGCTTAAGGGAAAAATGAAGGCAAAAAAAGCTGAAATCGTAAAATTTTCCTTGAATGATCTTGGTATGGAACATGATCTAATGATCGATATTAAAAAAGTCGATCCGCCTGAAGCGAGACCATCAAGCGAAATTCTCGAAGGCGAACCTGAGGAGAAAGTTGATAAGCTCATTGAAAAACTTAAAGCTGATCAACTGATCTAATAATAATAAATCTATATTTATAAATAATTAAAATCGGCTTTAATGAGCCGATTTTTTTTACTGTCTTATATATCAATAAATTAGGCGGATCGCTTAAAGTCGTTTTTTGTGTTGCGAAAACACACACTTGGCTTATATTAGTGTTGTAGAAAATAACAACACTAAGATGAGTAAGATAATCGGCAAAAGGTTCAAGGTTCTTTCCCAAATTGGGTCAGGCTCAATTGGTGATGTATTTCTTGCCAGAGACCTCAGAAAAAATGAAGATATTTGCCTGAAAGTAGTTAGAGCCGGGAAAATAGATACTGAGAGAGGTTTCGACCGCGAATTCGAGATTTTATCACAGCTTAAGCATCCTGGTTTGGTTCCTGTATACGATTACGGCGTCGATCCCGAAAACGGCTCATTCTTTTCAATGGAATATTTTCCTGGTGGGGACCTTGGCGGCATAAAGGACATTTCAACTAATAGATTTATTTCTATCGCAAATTCTATTTGTAGAGCGCTGGATTACATTCATAGCAGGGGCATTATTCATGGAGATTTAAAACCTACCAATATTCTAATCGGCTCTGATGGAAATTGCAGGCTTGTAGATTTTGGCCTGTCGTTTTTGATGGATAACAAAGAAATTTCATCATCAGGGAGCGCGGCTTTCATTTCGCCGGAAATCATTCGCAAAAAATCCGCGACTAAGCGATCGGATATTTATTCGTTAGGGCTTTTATTTTATGAATTGATTTTTGGAAAACCTCTTTATGAGGGTTCGGCGGGCGAGATTATCTCAAAGAAGCTTGGCGGAGAAATTGCTCTGCCTGAAATATCAGCAGAATTTGGCGGCAATGCTCTTAAAGAAATATTTGAGAAAATGATTAACGTTGAGCCCGGAAAAAGATATCATTCGGCTGGCGCGGTCCTCGATGATATAAATTCTATATTCAATGAGAAATTATCCCATGAGTTTCCATTGGAGATTCATGTAGAAAAAGCGAAATTTACCGGCAGGGAGAGCGAAATCAAATGGTTGTCTGATTATTTAAACGCTGATGGCAACAAAAAAAAATTAGTAAGCTTTGTCGGGGGCGAGCCGGGGGTTGGCAAAAGCAGGTTAATCGAAGAATTCAGAGTCAAGGCGCAGATAGCAGGATTCAGATTCTTTCAGGCGCATTGCCGTGAAGATGATCTTAAACCTCTTTCGCCGGTAATCAGCCTTCTGAGGCACATTTTTATAGAACTTGACCCTCGATTGGGAATATTTTCTCAGTATGGGCCGGATCTGAAACGATTGTTTCCAGATAGATTTGAAAAAATCGCGAAGGATCATTTTGAAATGACTGAAGCCGAAATCCGCGCCGGACGGCGGCGCATGTTTGACAATCTTGCCCGGTATTTAATCAGAATTAACAATGATGAAAAAATAATTATTCTAATTGAGGACCTTCAATGGGCGGATAAAGATACGTTGGAGTTTTTGGAGTTTTATAAATCTCAAGGAGAACAAAGCGAATCTGTGCATATAATTTGCGCAGGGCAAATCGGGCCGGGCATGGCGCTGCCGACGTTTTTGACTGAAAATGAAGATTCTTACAGGGTTCTCAAGCCTGCGGATAAGCCGCTTTTTGCGGATTTTATCAATGGGTTGCTTGGAGAAATTAGTCTTCCCGAAGAGTTTTTTGTTCGGCTGTTTGAGGAGACCCGCGGCAATTTCCTGTATGGCGAGGAAATTATCAGGGAATTGGCAGCTGAGGGTTCTTTTGAACGGCAACGCGGCAAATGGGCTTTAGTTTCGGGTTGGGAAGAAAAAATCAATGTGCCTGAAGGAATTAAAACTTTGCTGAATAATAAAATGGCGCGCCTAAAAGATGATACAAAAAAAATAGTGGATTTTACGGCGGTATTAGGGAGATCATTTACAAAAAATGAAATTGAAGATTTGGTCGGTTCCGTCTCGACAGGAGACGCGATTGATAAATTGATCGAGCTTGGTATTCTGGAGGAAACAGAGTACGGTGTTGAGCATAGAATCTATTTCGTAAACGGCCAATTGCGCCGCCTTGCCTATAACTCAATTCCCAAAAAAAACGCGAAAAAATATCATAAAGATATCGCCGAACATTATTTAAAATCCGGGGCGAGCTCAGAATTTTTAGGAAATCATTTCGCTTCAGCGGGCGATTATGAAAACGGCTTCAGTCATTTGCTTAGCTCTGCCATAGCAGCGGAAAATCTGTTTTCATTCAGCCAAGCATCGGACTTTTACGAACAGGCGCGAAAGTGCGTCGAAAATCAATCCGATGGCCCATCGAAAACACAAAATTCTTATAAAGTTCTGCTTGGTATTGGCAAAGCGAAAAATTTTCTATTTCCAGCGGAAGCTACCGAACCATTGGCGCAAGCGGTTGCTCTAGCCGAGTCAATTTCCGGATTGAGTGTAGAGTTTGCGGAAGTAGCAGTGATTTCCGGCCAAAACTTATTGCATACCGGCGATAATGAAAAAGCCCTGGAGATATTTCAAAAGGGACTGACAGCATCGAGGAACGCGGCCAACAAGCGTTTGGAGGGCGAACTGGAAATCGGACTGGGGTTTGTATATGATAAGACAGGCAAACTCGATGATGCCGAAAATTCATACTTGAAAGCATTAGATCGCTTTGCTTCAATTGATTTTCCCGAAGGATCGTGCAGGGTTTTGAATTATCTTGGAATCATACGAAAACGGCAGGGCGATCTCGCGGGGGCGGAAGATTTTTATCGAAGGTCTCTGCAAATATGTCTTGAAAAACGGTTCTTATGGTCGGCGATGAATCTATATGGAAATATCGGAAATATTTACGCGTCAAAAAGCGATTTTACGCGGGCACAGGAATATTACACGAAGTCGCTTGAAATTTCAAAGGAGATTTCTGACAGGCGGATCGAGAGTATTAACTTATTGAATATTGGCCATTCGTTAAACGAAATTGGCAGTCTTGACGAAGCGGAAAGCAAGTTTCTTGAGGCGATTGATAAATTTAAGATTCTGGGAGACAAAGGATCGGAAGCAATAACCCTGAACAACTTGGGCTTTTTATACTATCGAAAAGCCGAACTCAACAATTCGATTGTTCATTATAAGAAAGGACTGGAACTTGCGGCCGAAATCAATCGCCCGAGGATCGAACTTGCAAATCTGATTGGCTTGGCGGAAGTTTTTGTAACAATAGCCGATTTTAAAACTGCCGGGTCTTACGCGGAAAAAGCTGTTTCTATCGGAGAACAGATCAAGGATAACGAGCAACTCTCAAATATTCTACCAATTTTCGCTGCTATCAAACATAATCTTAGAGAATCGGAAGGAGTTGTCGCGCTGATCCAAAAGCTATTGGATCTCCCTGCTGATATTGGAGAAGCCCGGCAAAGAATAAAAGCTCTGCTTCTAATTTCGTTATATAACCAGGACATCCGAACAGACATGGCGGATATTAAATCGCAAATAAAAAAACTATTGGCTGAGAAAACCGAAATTTCCCCGATTATAACAATTTTTAACGCGCGAAAAGCAGTCGAAAGCGGTTCCGTATCAAGCCCTGAAATATGGCTGGCCAAAGTAGACGAAGCTATAAATAAATCTGTTAAATATTTTCAATTTTCTGAAAAACTCGAATTAATGGCTTTGAAGCTTAAATTTCTGAATATGACGGAAGATCGTTTTGATTCCGACCGTCTAAGGGAGAAGCTTGCCAGAGAAATAGCAGGTTCAACCAAGGGGTTGGAAAACCGGCAGATTGAAAATCTTAAAAAACATCTTGGGCTAAGTATTATTGAAAAAAAGGATGGTGAATTATCTATGAAAAAAGTGGCACGAGATGAACGGCTTGGGGTTCTTCTAAGAATCGCGAGAACTATTAATTCTATTATGGAATCGGACCCGCTGTTAAACAAAATCCTTGATTTGGGTTTGGAAACTCTCGAAGCGGAACGCGGTTTTATTATGCTTTATAGCGAAGATTCTCTTGAAACCGTTGTTGCTCGAAATATATCGCACAAAGATATTTTTGGTGAAACTACAATCTCCAAATCAAGCGCGCTTGATGTTGCCAGAACAGGCAAGCCGATTTTATTGAGCGGTACAGATGATAGCATTTCCGCTCGCCAATCTGTTGCCGATTTCAGGATTTCATCGCTGCTTTGCGTCCCGCTTGCCGTTAAAGGAAAAGTGCTTGGAATTGTGTATGTCGACAGCCGTTCGGGAACGATTTTTACCGAAGATGATCTTGAATTTTTAGTCAGTTTTGCCGATTTAGCTTCAATCGCGATTGAAAACGCGAGAATGGCTGACAAACTAAAAGAAAAAAATGTATATCTTCAAAAACAGGTCGAATCTGTTTGGGGATTCGGGGCCATTGTCGGTCGATCATCACCAATGCAACGCGTTTTTCGCATGGCGGAATCTATTGCGGATACGGACGTGACTGTTGTATTGACAGGCGAATCCGGTACCGGCAAAGAGCTTCTGGCAAGAGCGATTCATCTGGCGGGGCCTCGAAAAGATTTAAAATTCGTACCGGTTGACTGCGGAGCAGTAACCGAAACCCTACTTGAATCCGAGCTCTATGGACATGTTAAAGGTTCTTTTACAGGAGCGACTACCGACAGGGCGGGGCTTTTTGAAATCGCCCAGGGAGGGACTATCCTTCTGGATGAAATTACAAATACAACAAAAAACTTTCAAGCAAGGCTGCTCAGGGTTCTTCAGGAAGGTGAAATCCGAAGGGTAGGAGAAAGCAAATCACGCAAAATAGATGTGCGGGTAATTGCGGCAACCAATAAAAATTTGGAATCCGAAGTAGAATCCGGCAATTTCCGTGAAGATCTTTATTATCGGCTCAATGTTGTCAATATCATTTTACCGCCGTTGCGCGAAAGAAGCGAGGATATTCCGATTCTGGCGGCGTTTTTCCTGGAAAAGATCTGTCGTAAAATGAAAATCCAAATCAAAAATTTCTCATCTGACGCGTTGGATATGCTCCTGAAATATTCGTGGCCGGGAAATGTCCGTCAGCTTGAGAATATCTGCGAAAGGATGGTGATATTCTCGAAAGAGGATTTAATTGATTATGATAACCTGCCTCCTGAAATTGTCTCTCTTAAGCCGGTCGCCACAAAGGAGGCCGGTCAATTCGTAATGCCTAATACCAAATCCGAATTGAAGGATGAAAAGGCAAAATTGGATAAGATGTTTATAACGGGCCTTCTTGAAAAAACCGCTGGTAATGTTATGAAAGCCGCGAAAATTTCCGGAATGGACAGATCGCAAATACATCACATGATGAGTAAATTCGGAATAAAGGGGTCTGATTATAAAGGACGGGCTGAATAACGCGTTTAGTAGAAAAATATTGCAATAACATTGAGGTTATATTACTTTAGTATTTTAAAAATATGATCGCAAACAGGAGGAGTTATGTCTGGCCACTCCAAATGGTCTACAATAAAGAGGAAAAAGGGTAAAGCGGATGCTCAGAGGGGCAAAGTATTTACCAAGCTGATTCGCGAAATTACAGTGGCGGCTCGTGATGGGGGTGGAGACGCTGACGCTAATCCGAGGCTTAGAACAGCTATCGCGGCGGCTAAGGCTGCCAATATGCCCGCGGACAATATCAAGCGGGGCATCCAAAAAGGCACCGGTGAACTTGAAGGCGTAAATTATGAATCGACGAACTACGAAGGATATGGGCCCGCAGGCGTGGCAATTCTTGTGGAGGCCCTTACCGATAATAAGAACCGGACTGTAGCCGAAGTAAGACACGTTTTTTCAAAATATAACGGATCGCTCGGCGAGGTCGGCTGTGTTGGGTGGATGTTTGATCGCCGCGGTTTTATTGTCGTGGATAAAGAGAAAATCAGCGAGGATGAGCTTATTGAAAAGGCCTTGGAAGCGGGAGCCGAAGATGTCCAGGCTTTTGAGGATTTTTATGAAATCTATACCGATTTTGTCGAACTTGAAAATGTTCGCTCCACGCTGGAAAAAGCGGGTATCGAAATGACCTCCGCGGAGCCTACAATGGTTCCCCAGAATACTATCAAGCTTGACCGCAAACAGGCGGAGACGATGCTCAAGCTGTATGAAGCCATTGAGGATCTCGATGATGTTGTCCATGTCTACTCGAATTTTGATATAGATGAATCGGTCATGGAGGAACTTTCCGGAGATTAAATGGCTTTAACTATTCTCGGAATTGATCCCGGGCTTCGAATTACAGGATATGCCGTTTTGAAAAGCAACGGATCAGCCGCTGACATTATCGAAGCTGGAACATTAAAGACAGCCGATAAAGAAGCCTTGGAGTACAGGCTTAAAACAATTTATGACGGCCTTGAGGAAATTATTATGGAGTTCAATCCTGATATGGTTTCGGTTGAGCGGCTTTATTCGCATTATCGGCATCCTCAAACCGCTGTCGTAATGGGACATGCCCGCGGAATGATCTATCTTTGCGCGGCAAAGCATAAGATACCCTTAAGTAGCTACGCCGCCACGAGAATCAAAAAGGCCTTGACTGGCAACGGAAGAGCTTCGAAATTACAAATGCAGGAAGCCGTTAAAAATACATTTAAAATGAAAGAGCCGCCCAGCTCTCCGGATGTCGCCGACGCTATCGCGGCCGCGTTGTGCCATTTAGAGGCGTTAAGATGATCGCCAGAATTCGGGGAATACTCGATATTATCGATGGATCATCGGCGACGGTGAATGTCGGCGGAATATATTATGAGATAATGCTTCCTTCGGCGTTAGCCGAATCGCTGAAAAGCAAAGCCAAACCCGGGTCCCCAATAGCCTTTCATATTATAGACTATATCGAAGGCGGCCAAGTGGGAAATCAGTATCCCCGGCTAATAGGATTTGCGGACGCAATTGATAGGGAGTTTTTCAGGGTTTTTACATCTGTTCCGGGGCTTGGCATAAAGAAAGCATTGAAGTCGCTGACAATCCCGATTAGTGAGATTTCTCGGGCGATTGAAACCGAGGAAACATCGGTTTTAAAAAAACTGCCCGGTGTCGGGGAACGATTGGCTGAAAAAATAGTGGCCCATCTAAAGGGAAAAACAACAAGGTTCGCCCTTGCTAAAGAAAGCAAGCCGCTGGCAAAACATGAAATCAAACCTGATCTCGCCGATGAAGTTATGACAATCTTACTCCAACTCCAATACAGGCACATTGAGGCAAGAGCCATGCTCGACAGGGCCTTGAATACCGGAAAACGGTTCAAATCATCAGAAGAACTGTTACAGCAAATATTCAAACAATCATCTCCGGAACCGGCGCGATGAGAGAACGAATTGTAACGCCCGATATCATTTCCGAAGAAGACGAAAAACAGATTATAAGTCTCCGTCCGGGACGCATCGAAGAATATATAGGCCAGAAAAAAGTTATTGAAAAACTCGACGTTTCAGTGCGCGCCGCGTTACAAAGGGGCGAACAGCATGAGCACATGCTTCTTTACGGGCCTCCTGGACTTGGCAAAACGACTTTGGCCCATATTCTGGCCAACGAAATGGGCACGCGCCTGATTGTGTCATCGGGCCCATCACTGCAAAGGACAGGAGACCTGATGGGCATTCTGACAAATCTCGAAGACGGAGAGCTGCTATTAATCGACGAAATACACAGGCTTGCGCCTGCGGTTGAGGAATTTATTTATCCGGCGATGGAAGATTTCAAAGTAGATTTTGTCGTAGATAAGGGGGCGTTCGCCCGCGTTATCAATGTTCCCCTGAAAAGTTTTACTCTAATAGGGGCCACAACCCGCGCCGGCTTATTATCCGCCCCTCTCCGCGATAGATTTGGAATTGTGCATCATCTCGATTTTTATCCTGCTGAGGAATTAGCCGAGATAGTCCTCCGTTCCGCCGGTATTCTTAAAGTCGACATAGAGAAAAAGTCGGCCTTTTTGATCGCGCAAAGAAGCAGAGGCACGCCTAGAATAGCGAACCGATTATTAAGAAGAGTTCGCGACTACTGTCAGGTAAAAAACATTCACTGTGTTGATCCTGGCTCTGTTAAAAACTCTCTTGAGATGGAGGGTATCGATGAAGCCGGGCTTGACGATCTTGACAGGCGATTGATATCTACTATTATCGAGTATTACAAGGGCGGTCCTGTTGGAATCGAGTCAATCGCGGCGACCTTAAATGAAGAGGTCGATACCTTAGTGGAAATGGTCGAGCCGTATCTTCTGAAAATCGGTTTTATAAAGCGGACGCGCAAAGGCAGAGTTGTTGGCGCCGCCGCTTTGAAACATCTTAAAATAGCAAGAGATGATGGTTCTCAGGATGAGTTGTTATGAACCCGGCACCATTAGGCAAAGTTCTTATTATTACCGGGGCAGGCGTATTGATTTTGGGTATTGCGTTGCCTTATCTCGATAAAATTCCGTTGCTTGGCAAACTTCCGGGAGATTTCATGTTTAGAAAAAAGAATTTCAGTTTTTATTTTCTACTTGGTACGATGATTCTTTTAAGTGTTAGTTTGTCATTA
>CAZKYQ010000031.1:0-21501 GCA_964556975.1 uncultured Ignavibacteria bacterium | reverse complement strand
CGGTGTTGCGCGAAACAACATCGGTTTCGGGGTGAATGCTTTTCCAGTAACCCCACGTAGTTCGAGTCGATGGCACCAATGGCCAGGGTACGCCGTTTTTTTCGCCCCTGATTCCTTCGGAAAACATTTGAGAGTACAGGCTTTCTGTCGTTCTATCATAAGGAATCAAATTGTTTCTAAAAAGAAGGCCCGAAACCCCGAACTCCATCGGAATGCCGTCGATGAAGCTGTTAAAGGCCACGCCTGAACCGGTAAGCGGGCAGTATGTCACGCAAATCGCTCTCCCCGCCAAGTTGTCATTAATTATTTCATGGTAATTTAAAATGTCGACAGGATATGCCCTCGCGTTTCCGTTGATTACAACGCCAATTACAATATCATTATTGGACATATAAGGCACGCCTGATGACGGCAATATTTCAGGCGAACTCAACGCCGGAATACCGTCGCGAGGCACGCCTCCGGAAATGATTTCATCGCTTGACCCAGAAGAACCAAACGGGGCCGTTGTGTTGTCGTTACCGCATCCCGCAATCAGGATTGCCGCGGAAAAAATTAAAAATGTCTTTCTAATCATACCTTTCCCCTTTTCTGCTTATAAAAAACTTATGTTTTATTGGGAATAGTTCCCATTATAATAAATGTAGAATTATGATACTATAATACTAATTACTTCTTCTGAAATGTACCCTGACCAAGTTTAAGGGCATATTTACGCCGTTTATTATTAGAATTATGTGTGGCAATCCCAGACTGGTTTGGGGTTGAGCATGTAACGCCCCTCCATACGGATCCGAACGGACAAACAAGTTTGAGGGCGACACCCGGCGTTGCGAGGATTTAATCTGAAACAACTTTAACGATCAATTTTCTGGATCGAGGGCCGTCGAACTCGCAGAAATAGATCCCCTGCCATGTTCCCAGCACAAGCGCTCCCTCTGCAATAAATATCGAAAGCCCTGGCCCGACAAGGCTTGATTTGATATGAGAATCCGAATTGCCCTCGGAGTGAGCAAAACCGGAATGTTCAGGAATCAGTTTTTCAAGATAATTTAAAATATCGGATTTAACCGACGGATCGGCGTTTTCATTTATCGTTACCGCCGCAGTTGTATGCGGTACAAACAGTTCGATAGTCCCCTCCTTCACGCCGGAACTCCCGACTATATCTTGTATCCGCTGCGTAATATCAACAAACTGGTTTCGCGTATCAGTCCGGATTTCTATTTGCTTTAAGCTACTCATCTATGCCTACCAATCCCTCGGCGAATGCCATCGCCTCAAACTCAATTAGGTCGTCAGGTTTTTCACCAAGGCCGACATATTGCAAAGGTATGCCAAATTCCTCAGCCGCCGCCACTAACACTCCCCCTTTAGAAGTGCCATCCAGTTTGGTGACGACAATCCCGGTTAATTTTATAGCATCGTTAAACAGCTTAATCTGGGATAGCCCATTCTGGCCGGTTGTCGCGTCCATAACCATCAGCACTTCATGAGGCGCTCCCGGCATTGCCTTGCCAACTACGCGATTAATCTTCTTCAACTCTTCCATAAGGTTTGTTTTGGTCTGAAGACGGCCGGCAGTATCGATAAGAATAACATCGGTTTTTCTGGAGACACCTGCTTTGACGGCATCAAATGCCACTGCCGCCGGATCCGCTCCGCTTGGTTGTTTGATTATCTCCGCGCCCACTTTATCAGCCCAATATTCCAACTGCTCTCCCGCCGCAGCGCGAAATGTATCCGCCGCCGCCATTATCACATTTTTACCGGCGTTTATTTCCTTGCGAGCAATTTTGGCAATTGTAGTTGTTTTCCCTGAACCGTTAACGCCTACAATTAAAACAATATGCGGGACAGTTCTATCAGCAATTAATTCCTGATCATTAGTTTTGAATTTATCGGCTATAATATCCGCCAAAGTCCGCAGCGGATCATCATTATTGGGTGATGATTTTAGTTTGTTAATTATATCAGCCGCGGCGGATGCGCCAATGTCCGCCAAAATTAAGGCTTCTTCAAGCTCTTCCAATGTTTCATTATCGATTTTTTTATTGCGAGCGAGTATCCCGGAAAAATCAGATATACTACTGGAGATAGCCTGACGGGTTTTTTTCAGGCCCGAAAGAAACTTGTTGAACATTTCCTAATTACTGTCCACGTCGCCATCACCGTTACCTCCGCCAAATTTTACAGAGACAACTTTTGAAACGCCGGGGGTTTCCATGGTTACGCCATAAAGAATATCCGAAGCTTCCATGGTTAATTTATTATGAGTGATGATTATAAATTGCGTGTTATCGGCAAAATTCTCTATCAGTTTTAAAAATCGCATCAGATTAATATCATCCAAAGGAGCGTCAATTTCATCAAGAATACAGAATGGGCTTGGCTTTACAAGATAGATAGCGAAAAGAAGAGAAATGGCGGTCAGGGCCCTCTCGCCGCCAGAAAGCTGTGTAACGGAAAGCAACTTTTTTCCGCCCGGTCTTGCCATAATTTTTATCGGGCTTTCAAGGGGGGCCGAAGGATCTTCCAGCTGAATATGAGCCTCGCCATTTTCAAAGAGAGCCGCGAATACTTTCTGGTAATTATTTTCTACCTCAAGGAATGTGCTATTAAATCTTTCTTCGGCTGTTATATTTATCTTGATGATGGCTTCTTTTAATGACGCCTTAGCGTCCAGTAGATCGTCTCGCTGGCGTATTAAAAAATCATACCGGTCGTTCTCGCGTTCGTAATCTTCGGCCGCCATCAAGTTGACAGGTTCCATTCTTTGAAGCTCACCCCTTATCTTCTCCGCCTGTTCTTTTAACGAATTAACAGACTGGCCATCGGGCAACTCGACAGGCTCAATGGATGATATGTTAAACTCAAGATTTATCCGTTCGACAATTGACCCGCGAGCAGATTCAATCTCTATGATTTCAACATCTACATTATGCAGCCGGGATGTCTGCTCCTCTTTCAGCTTTCTTCTAGCTGAAAGCTGTTCCTCGAGATTGTTTGTGCCCATCATTTCCTCAGCAATGTTGCCCTCAATTTTCAACAGGCAATCTTTAACGCTATTTCTTTTTTCAAAACAATTTTCAAGTTCGGATTTTAATGTTTCGTTTTTTTGAAGCGCATTCTGTACGGAATCTCTTGACCGTGTTATTCCATCTTCATTCGAACGAATTAATCTTGAAGCCTCTTCACTTAGCTCTGCGGCGTGGTCTATTTCAGATATTATTCGCGTTGAATAACCGTCAAGTTCGACGTTTTTTATGCGTAAATGAGTAAGGCTGCTTTCGGCGCCCTTTACTTTTAGCTTAAACTCATTTACCCGGCTTAACGCCTCGTCAACTAATTTGGATATTTCGATTAGTTGTTCATCATTTACGGTCTGTTCCTTTTTCAGAGCTTCAATCTTGCTTTCGTACTGTTCAATTTCATTTTGAATTTTTGATGCTTCATTAATAGCGGCTGAATATTCATTCTCCTTTTGTTTAAAATCAAAATTTAACTGCGCCAATTCGGCTTCTATCTTATTTTTATCGGCTTCAAGTTGGACAATTACTTTCTCATTCTCCTCAAACTCATTCTTAAGCCGGCCAATGTTTTCCTGCCCCTCCCGGGACCGTTTCTCCAAATCGCGAATCTCACCCGATTGCAATTTTGATTTCTCCACGATCTCTCGCAAATCGTATCGCCTTCCAAAAATCCCGCTTACCGCTTTCCCGCCCGATACCATAGCAGAGGACAATAAAACCAGACCGTCAAGCGTAACCCGCGAAAAATGCTTCCATTCGCCAGAAACATTAATTGCCGCGCTTTCCGCGTCGAAAAGCGCAATCCGGCCAAGAAGAAGCGTGATCGCAGAGCCATATTCTTCAGGGTATTTTACAACATCATTAAGATAGCCAATAAAACCGTCCGCCTTATTCGGCCTGTCAACGATTGGATTAAGCTTGTCCAATTCGTCGAGGATAAGAAAACTCGCCCGCCCGGCATTATTTGATTTCAGGAATTCAATTGCCAATTTGGCGGCATTAAAATTCCTAACCGGAATGATTTCACCCATATCTCCCAATGCCGCGTTAACGGCCGCTCGATACTTTTCGGGAACATCAATAATTTCCGAAACCGGCATAAGCATGCCATCGGGCTTTTGTTCCCAGGATAGAAGGGCCTTGGCGCCATTGGAATATCCTTCGCCTGCTTCGATCAATTGTTTCAGCAAATCCTTGCGCGCCAACAAACCTGAAAGCTCGGCTCTTTTTACCGATAGATTATCGCGAAGCGCCAAGATAGATTTTTCGCCAACCGAGATTGTCTCGCTTTTGGATTGCCGCTTGGATATTAACGCATCAATTTGGGAGGACAAGCTAATACGCCTATCTTCAAGGCCTTTTATATCATCATGGCTTTCGTGTTTGTAAAGAGTATAATCCTCCGCGTTTTTTTCGGTCTCTGCCATTTTCTGCCGAAGTGAATTTATCATGCTTTCGACAGATGATGATTCGGCCTTTACGCCAGAGTTCTTTTCGGATAAGCGAGAATGTTCAGTTCTTAATTGCTCGCAATTACTCTCCGCTCGCGAAAGCTCTTCAAGTAAATCAGCAAGATTGCCTTCTAAAAATTCAGATTCATTTAGAGAACTTCTCTTTTGATTTTCAATTTCAGCGGACCGGGCTTTTTTCTCCTCTATTTCTTTTTTAAGAGATTCGATACGATTCCGAAGCTCCACAATTTGGCTCTTTCGGTCCTCAATTTCATTATTGCCGGATTCAACTGTATACTTATTTAGCTTTATATTGCTTTCGATTTCCGCGGCCTTGAGTGATGTCCCGGATTCTTCTTGTCTGAAACGGGACGCCTCAGATTCCAAATCCGCTAATCTTAGCTTTGTACTTTGAATTTCGGTTTCGAACTTGTTTATATCGGCAACTAAAGATTCCAATTCAATGCTTAGCCCCCGTTTGTCATTTTGCATATTGTCATATTGCTCATGTGATTCAAACATCATAGCGGAAGCTAAGGTTAGCTCGATACTTTTCAGCGCATCCTTCCTGGATGAGTATCTGTTCGCTCTTTTCGCCTGGCGCCGCAATTGTATTACCTGTTTTTCAATTTCAGAAATAATATCGCCAAGCCGCAACAAATCCGCCTCGGTAGCCAGAAGTTTATTCTCCGCTTCTTTTTTGCGGTGTTTATATTTTGTAACTCCCGCCGCCTCCTCAAATAGCGATCTGCGGTCTTCGGTTTTATCCGAAAGAATAGCGTCTATCATACCCTGCTGGATTACGCTATAGGCATTCGGCCCCATTCCGGTATCAAAGAAAAGTTCATTAATATCTTTAAGGCGGCACCTGCTTCTATTGATAAAATATTCCGATTCGCCCGAACGAAATAAACGCCTCGTGATAACAAGGTCGTCATACTCAATCGGAAGAACGCCCCTGTTGTTTTTGACCGTTAAACTAACTTCTGCCATTCCCGTAGGCTTCAACGTGTTCGTGCCGCTGAAAATAATTTCTTCCATTTTCGCGCTTCTCAAAACGCTCGTCCGCTGCTCGCCTAATACCCATCTTATAGAATCAAGTATATTTGATTTACCGCAGCCATTGGGGCCAACAACTCCGGTAATGCCCCCATTGAATTCCAACACAGCCTTTTCTGGAAACGATTTGAATCCGGATATCTCAAGACGAGAAATTAACATTCATTCTCCTTTATTTTCTGAAGTTGCGCAAAATATCGGCCATAGCTTTATATGACACTCTGGGCGCCGCCTCTGCGGAAGGTATGCCCATTATGAAATTATAATAGGGCAGCCCTACACCTTTGTCAAACGCGGTCCTTATAATTGCGCCCGCTTTTAACGCTACAATCGCGTTAAAAAAATTAAGATTGGTATCCATATCAATTGCGACAGCCAAACCCCCATCGGACACTCGCTCTATGAAACTCCGTTTGGGCAGGGAAAACCTATCCAGATCGTAGGCCAGCGGTTTTATAACAATGAATTTTTTTATTATATCATGAGATTGGGGATCGACATTTGATGTGAGAAGTATTTTTATATTTCTATCCGCAAAAGTTTCAGCGATAACAGGCAGAATATCAGCCGCGGGTTTTATCTGGTCGAGCCGCGACGGCATACAAACGAGGCAGCCTTTCAGGTCTCTCGAAAGACCGCTAAATTTAACGGGGCTGGGTTCGGTTTTATATTTGTACTTCAAATTCAAAAACCGTTGGGCGATATTGCTAACTCTTAAAGCCATTTAACGTTTTGCACCATCAATTGAATAATTTATCAGCCTACCCCTGCTCGAGCCAATAGCAGGATCTTTTTGACCGTTAATAAATGCATTAACGCAATCATTTCTGCTAAGATTTACGATAAATCCGGAATCAGACTTAAATACTTTTCTGACACCGGCCGTAAATACTCCGCTGAATAATGTGTCGCCTGCCGAAACAATGTTGACTTCCACGTTATCGGTTGCCATTAACACAAGATTTTGTTTTACGATACTCTCTTTTACCACGCTCTCTTTTACGATGCTCTTTTTATTGATTAAAGCCGGGCGGTCCCAAGGCCTGCTCCATTTGACCTGCTTTTTCTCTAAATCTGTACTCGCGGGAATAACTTCATTTATCTCGGTTCTTACCGGCATTTTGTCTCTGGTTTTTATTGTGAAAAATATGATGAAACTTATAATTACCGCTATAAATAAAACTATTGGGAGCTTGTAATCGCGCTTTTTCTTTTGCGCCAATGGTTCAGCAATAACTTGATTCTCTTTTTGCTCCTCTTCGGTTTCGCCATCTATGATTCTATAAAGCTCTTTTAGGTCCAGGCCAAGAGCTTCCGCGCATGTCTTTGTAAACGGCTTAAGATAAACCTGCCCGGGAAGCCTGTCCCTTCGACCCTCTTCAAGCGCCGTGATAAATCCTATATTTAATCTCGTAACAGCGGCAAGCTGTTCCAGGGACATCCCCTTAGCTTCACGCCCTTCACGAAGTTTATCGCCTAAAGATTCTGACAGGACAATACCTCCTGATACATTTTTTCAAAAAGTTTCGATGGAAATCCTATTACCGTGTCTAATTCTCCGCGATAATTATTGACTAAAAATGATCCCATTCCCTGGATTCCATAAGAACCGGCTTTATCAAGCGGCTCTCCGGTGTTAATATATTCCCGAACTTCAGCTTCACTCAAATCATTGAATGTTACTTCTGTAAAATCAAAATCCGATCTTTTATAATTCTCTTTATTATGAATCAAAGTAAGCCCCGTAAATACCGTATGCATTTTGCCGGAAAGCATTTCCAGCATCTCGCTGGCCTGTTTTTCTGACTCCGGTTTTCCGAGAATTCTGTTTTCCAAGACAACAATTGTATCCGCTCCAATTACCAAATCATCTTTACGGCCCACAGCGACAGATTCCGCCTTGATACGAGATAGGCGCAATACATGTTCCTTTGGACTCTCTTCGAACATGAGATCTTCACTGACATTGGCAGGGATAACATCAAAATCATACCCCAATTCTGCCATAATCTTTCGTCTTCTGGGCGAACCAGATGCAAGAATCAGTTTCATTGCGATGCTTGCTATCATCCTTCCAAAACAAATGTTACGGGGCCGTCATTCAAAAGCCCGACTCTCATTTTCGCGCCGAATTCGCCGGTTTTTACTTTTAATTTGCTATCTTTTAATAAACCGACGAAATAATCGAACAACTCTTGCGCTTCTTTCGGCTCCATGGCGGTTGAAAAACCCGGCCGTCTTCCTTTGGAAATATCCGCCGCAAGCGTAAATTGGCTGACCGCCATGATTTCACCTTCGATGTCTTTAACTGAAAGATTCATCTTGCCATTATCGTCCTCGAATATTCTAAGTCCAAGACATTTATCCACAAGGCGCTCCGCAACTCCTTTGATATCACCATCTTCGGCGCCCACCAAGAGCAACAGGCCCTTGCCGATAGAACCAATTTTTTTTCCTGAAACTTCAACTGAGGCCTCCGTAACCCGTTGCAGTACGATTTTCACACAACCTCCAATAAACACAGAATCTTACCATGAAATGACATAACAGTCAATAAAAAAGCCGATTTTCAGCGATTATTTCAATTTTAATACAATATAATATCTATGTAGAGTTAGGAGTCTTTTAATTTTTATAAGAATATCATTCTTGTTTTACAGAATCCTCAAATGCCGACATAATATCGCCGCCGGTGGCCGCGATCTCTCGAAGTACTGAAGCGTCATCGGCTAAGTCACATTCGGGGTAAGCCGAAAGCAGCCGATCAAAAGTTTCAATAGCTTGCTTGTTGTCATTCAAGTTCTCAAGCAGATTAAATCCCTTCATAAAAATAGCTTTATAATGCACCGGGCTATCGGGATAGTTTTTAATTATCAGGTCATATTTTTCGATGGCCTTATTAAATTCCTGTTTACTTTCATGTTCCTGGGCTTGAGCAAACAATTCCACATCGGATGGCAGTTTTTCACTGCAGCCAATTATAAAAGCCAACATCAATAATAGTATCGAAATTTTCCTCAATTAGACCTCCAGCTATTTATTATTAATATCGGCAAGATATGATCATGCTTCATAAATTACAAGGCACTTTTCTCGGTCATCTCGTCGTACTGTTTTTTTTCATCATCTGTCATATTTTTAGGCGGGCTAATCTCGATAACAACTATCTGGTCGCCTCTGCCGCTCTTTCCCGCCAGCCCAAGACCTTTAAGCCTAAGTTTTGTTCCAGATTTAACTCCTGCGGGAATTTTCAATTCAACTTTTTTACCGGTTATGGTTCTTACCTTAATCTTTGCCCCCTTAACAACCGAACGCAGTCCCAAAACTACTTTGCAAAAAATATTTAGGCCTTCACGCCAGAAGAAATGATCGCCCTTTACTTCAACCCTCAGATAAAGATCACCGGACGGGCCGCCGTTATTCCCGGGATTGCCAAGACCCTTTAAACGAATTTTGGCGCCATTTATAGTTATGGGAGGAATTTTCACCGTAATTTTACGAGGTTTTACAACCGTTCCGGCTCCCCTGCAGATATTACAGGGATTCCCGGTAATAACGCCTCGCCCCAAACATCTGGGACACGGCCTCGATACCGCGAAATTTCCCTGTGAAAAAGTTACATTGCCGCGTCCATTACATTCAGGACAGACCGTCTGATTGGAACCCGGCCTTATGCCTGTTCCATTGCAATCCGAGCATTTATCCGTGATATTTATTTTTAAAATTGCCTTGCCGCCTTTTGCGGCAGTAGCGAACGGAACTCTGACATCCGTATAAATATCGCTTCCTTTTATAGGCCTGCGGCGCTGGCCGAATCCTCCCCTGCTCCCTGAACCGCTTATATTATCTCCAAAAATCGACGAAAATATATCTGCGAATGAGCCTAAGCCGCCTGTTTGCCCGAAAATAGACGATAGGTCTTCGGAACTGAAATGCTGTGCGCTATTGAAACCGGCCGGCCTGGCGCCTCCAAAACCGCCAAATCCGGCGCCGTATTTTCGCATTTTGTCGTATTGAGATTTCTTTTTGCTATCGGATAAAGTATCGTTTGCCTCAGAAATCTCTTTGAATTTTGCTTCGGCCTGCTTATCGCCATGATTTGCGTCTGGATGATATTTCTTCGCCAGTTTGCGATAAGCCTTTTTTATCTCCGAATCGCCCGCGGTTTCGGACAATCCGAGTATCTTATAATAATCCTTCATCTCAGTATCTTATCTCACCAGCTTCCTTTTCATAATTTACATAAACATAATTCAGTTTGCCGAAACATGTCAACTTTCAAAAAAAGAGCGGCCCCGTATTTTTGTTATTACGAGACCGCCCGGTCAAACTGCATTCCCCAATTAAGGTAAAACAAGTTTACTTTTTTTGAGACGCTTTTTCAGGTTTGCGATAGTCATTTACATAGAAACCGCTCCCTTTGAATATCAATCCCGCCCCTGTCGAAATCAGCCTTTTCGCAGTATTTTTGCAAACGGGGCATTCATGCGGCGAATCATCGGTAATGGCAAGAAATTTTTCAAACCGAAGTCCGCAACCGGAACATTCGAATTCGTAAGTCGGCATTTTTTGTCTCCTGGTTTGGAATTAATCCACTACCTCAAAATCGGCGTCGACAGCGTCTTTTTCCTTTTTATCGTCGTCTCCCGCTTCAGGAGAGCCGTCGCCGTTGCCGCCCGCCTGTTGTGCCGTTGATTGAGATTGATAAAGCTTCGCGGAGACCTCATGCCATACAGCCGTGAGAGCTTCTGATGCTGATTTGATTTCATCGATATTGTCCCCTTTAGCGGCCTCCTTCAATCTTTCGAGAGCGGCTTCAACTTTCGCTTTTGAGTCAGGGTCAATCTTGCCTTCGAATTCTTTCAACTGTTTTTCGGTCTGATAAATCTCTTGATCGACTTTATTCTTCAGGTCTATTTTTTCTTTTGCAATCTTATCTTCCTCGGCGTGAACTTCGGCGTCTTTTACCATTTTATCAATATCCTGGTCCGACAGCCCTGATGTGGCTTCGATCCTGATAGATTGCTCTCTGCCGGTAGCCTTGTCTTTCGCTTGCACGTTCAAAATCCCATTAGCGTCGATATCAAACGTAACTTCGACCTGTGGCAAGCCTCTCGGCGCCGGAGGAATTCCATCAAGATGAAATCGCCCGATCGTCTTGTTATCAATGGCCATTTCGCGTTCACCTTGAAGGACATGGACTTCGACAGTCGTTTGATTATCCGCGGCTGTCGAGAAGATTTCCGATTTTTTCGTCGGGATAGTCGTATTGCCGCTAATCAGCCTTGTAAATACGCCGCCCAGAGTTTCAATTCCGAGAGATAATGGAGTTACATCAAGCAATAGAACATCCTTAACATCGCCGGCAAGCACTCCGCCCTGAATTGCGGCGCCGATTGCGACAACTTCATCAGGATTCACTCCCTTATGCGGTTCCTTTCCAAAAAGTTTTTTTACCGTCTCCTGTACCTTAGGCATCCTGGTCATACCGCCAACAAGAATAACTTCATCGATTTCTGAAGGCGAAAGTTTCGCGTCTGATAGGGCTTTCTTGCATGGCGTTATTGATCTCTCAATAAGATCATCAACTAACTGCTCAAATTTGGCCCTCGACAATGTTAAATTCAAGTGTTTGGGACCGTTTTGATCGGCGGTTACGAATGGCAGATTAAGCTGCGTTTCGGTCGTGCTTGAAAGCTCCGCCTTGGCTTTCTCAGCGGCTTCCTTTAATCGCTGCATGGCAATCGCGTCTTTTGAAAGATCGATACCGTCAGATTTTATAAACTCGCTGACAATCCAGTCCATGATTCGCTTATCAAAATCATCACCGCCTAAGTGAGTATCGCCATTGGTAGATTTGACCTCGAAAACTCCATCTCCGATTTCAAGGATAGAGATATCAAATGTTCCTCCGCCCAAATCATAGACAGCAATTTTCTGGTCTTTCTTTTTATCAAGGCCGTAAGCCAGCGCCGCCGCTGTGGGTTCATTGATAATTCTTAATACTTCAAGCCCCGCTATTTTGCCTGCGTCTTTGGTGGCTTTTCTCTGCGCGTCATTGAAATACGCCGGAACCGTAATCACTGCTTTCGTTACTTTCTGGCCAAGATAATCTTCGGCGGTTTGTTTTAGCTTTTGAAGAGTCAAAGCGGATATCTCTGGAGCAGTGAAAGATTTTCCGCCCATACTGATCTCCACTCCGCCTCCACTCCCGGATTTTACCTTGTAAGAGTAGTTCTTTATCTCAGAAGAGACCTCTTTAAATAACCGTCCCATGAATCTCTTTACCGAAAATATCGTGTCTATTGGATTGGAAATCGCCTGGCGTTTCGCAATCTGCCCGACTAGGCGTTCGCCATTCTTATTTATGGCTACAACCGATGGGGTAGTACGTCCCCCCTCGGAATTCGGTATTACGGCGGGATCGCCGCCCTCCATAACCGCGACGCATGAATTTGTAGTACCCAGATCAATTCCTATTACTTTTGACATTATTAAATCCTCCTATTCTTGGAATTATTATTTGTTAAAACTTTTTGCGGTTTTGGCTTTTTTATCATCGCATAAATTAAAACTGTCGCCGCTAATGCTAATGTTAATGCTACCAATGTAATCATCATCTTTTTTGCCTTACTTTTTAATCCGCTTACTGTCTCGCCCGAGCCCTCCGATCATTCCCTTGTGTTATCAAAAGGCCCGGGCGAGACGCGGGGAAAACCCCGCGAATGCCTGCTACTTGATCTTGATGTTGATCTCTTTCGGTTTTGCCTCTTCAGATTTCGGAATCGTAACCTCAAGAACGCCATTCAAGAATTCAGCCTTGATATTGTCTTTATCTACGTTTTTGGGAAGCCTGAATGATCTCTGGAACTTGCCGAAGTTTCTCTCCGAAAGGAGCTTAATATCGTCTTCCTGATCATTTCTTTTCTTTTCACCGGAAACGGTCAGCAAGTCATTCTCCGCCCAGATTTTTACGTCGTCTTTCAGGGTTCCCGGAAGCTCAAAAACCAGCTTATAACCCTCATCGTTCTCGCTGATATCGACATTGGGCGCTTGGAAACATCTGTTGTTTTCAAACATCGCGGCCATTTGCGGCATTAAATCGAATCTAAACATCTTAATCCTCCTTTTTTTCGTTTTCAATTATCAAATCCATCTTAACATACGTCAAATACCGTGCCAAAAAACCCGATTTCAACGTAAGGGATTGATGTGTAACGAAATAGAAATATTTATGTAGATTTGGGGTTGAAAACAAAATAAAGTACACTGCCTTATTGACAGCCCACCATGTCGTTATGGCATCATACTGCCATTTTGACCTATAGTTTATGTTTCAAACCAAGTACCATTTTGGCGGTGTTGGAGAGCATATCCTTTTTAAATAATGATTTATTGAAGCTCTTATTAGAATATTCTTCCAATTTCCTAATTGATGAATCATCACCTATTCGGGATAAGGCCTTAATAATGGCCACTCTTACTTCTTCAATTTCGCTTTTCATCATTTGCAGGGATTTCATAGAATCTTCGTTTTCAAATATTCTAATTAAAACATCTCTGGCACTTGCGCCGCCGATCCTTCCCAGAGCCGCCACTATAAGTACGCGGCAATCGCCAGATTTTTCAAATAGCGACTCAAGTCTGGGGACCATATCGGGGTGTTCTGTAAGACCAATGGCGATTATTGATGATTTTCTGACTTCAAATTCCTCATTAATAGCTAATTTTTCCATGAGCTTTCCCGCCGCCGCAACCGGCATACCTTCAAGCGTCTTGATAATTTCTAACTTTAATCTTTTATCCGGCCAAAGGGACATTACTTCGATGCTGGGCAGCGCTACTTCGGCGCTTACTTCTTTTAAGACCCTAAGGATATTTCTGAGATAGTACCATTTTTCATCGGAAATTTCCTCGTTTTCATAATTATCGACTTCTTCAGCGAGCATTTGCGACACGACTTCCGCGGAATCGTCCTTCATACTTACCAGTATTTTAATAACTTTCGACCTGATGTTAATATCCTTGTTTGTGATTTTCCCCACCAACGACTGAATTGTATTCTTGGAACCAAGATTGCTGAGAGCTTCAAAGAAATAGCCTGTATCGTCCTTCCAGTTTCCCTCCACAAGCTCTTGGACCGCTTCGGATAGCAGATGAGATTCGCCAATTTCAGCAATACTTTTCAAGACTAATTCCTGCTTGCTTTTTGGCTGCATATCATCATCGATCATTCCCTTGAGCATGCGCATAAGAAACTTTAGCTCTGCCCAGCGTTTCTTCTTCAATGCCTGCCATGCTAATTGGACAGTAAGCTCGGTTGATTCAAATGTATCCTCATGCATAAGAGCCTGCTTAACGGAACTTCTGCAAAGCGCTCCGAATTCATTATAAAACCCGCCGCCCGATATTACCTCTCCGGCCAGTGTTAAAAGATGCAGGCCTTGTTGCCTTATAGTCTTAGCGCCGCCCGTTAATGATTTCATCAGCTGATCGATAATATCAAATAAATATTCCTTCTGTCCGGCTGAGGCCAGTTTGAATACGGTTTTTTTCAGATTATCAGGTTCGATCTGTGAAGGATCTGCAAATTTCAAAGTGTTTACTATTTTTTCGGACTCCTGAAAGGTGCGAAGCTTAGTGATCTTTGATTGGTCAAAGATCTGATTCATAATAATTTCGGGCGTACCGACCTTTTTGAATAGTTCATAAATTTCAGTCAGTGCCTTATTATCTTCCTGATGGGAAAGATAGTCGCTGAATAATCGCTTTAAGCCCTCAATGGTTTTCACATCAAAATCATCGTCAAGCCAGTTGGTTGTAAATACGATATCCTCAAGAAGCTTGTTTGCGCTTTCATTTCCTAAGCCAAACAAGGCTTCCCTGAAGTGATTAGATAAAAAGTTCAAACGAAAATCTATGTCGATATATTTTAGTATATCATCGTCGTTCTTAATTCGGCCCATATAGTAGGCCGCGATAATTGAGGGGTTTCGGGAAATAATGTTTTTGGCTCGTATTCGAAGAGATTTTTCGGATTTTTCTACTGGCAGGTCTGCGCCTTCAAAATGAAACAGTTTCATCGGCTTTTCTATGTTCACCTCGATGCTGTTGATGTTCTTCGATTTTAAGAATTGAGCCATACTGTCTTCGCCCGGTCCCGGTTTTGAAACCAGAATCGATAGAAAATTGTATAAATCACCGATTTGGATATGCGAATAGAAGGCAATATTAATAAGTTTGTGTTTTTTCATATCGAGGGAAAGCCCTGAAACATAAACGGTATCATCCAGAAGAATTCCTTCTGCCAGAAGACGGCCTTTAAAAAACTCAATATTGAAACTATGCTTAAATGAAAACACGCTGTTTAATAGCTCCATTGGCTTCTTTAAAGTTTCCTGCGTAACAGGATGACCCAATGGGTACATGGACAGGCGGCGCGAACCGCCGTAAATATCCCTTAGAATATCAAGACTCAACTTTTTAATATCCACTCTTATTCATCCCCTGTAATATTAAAACAATATAAGTTTTTATCCTCGCCTGCTATATAAACCTTGCCATCGCAGGCAACAGGACGGGTCGTCAACATGCCTTCCGTCAAATATTCAAAAACTATCTTGCCGTTATTTTTATCGACAAAATATACCTTGTAATCAATACCGACAAAAACCGCCAGATTTTCCATAATTATCGGCCCGGCTTTTATCGGTCCGCCAATTTTACGATTCCAAACAGGATCGCCTGTCTGATAATCGAGCTTATATATGTATCGGTTGTTTGTGCCTATATATACACCCTCGCTATCGACCGCTAGGGAAGCTCTGACTGGCGAATTAAGGTCGGTTTCCCATATTTTCATGCCATTCTGAGAATTCAGACGATAAACAATACCTTCAGATGTACAGAAAATCAGGTTCTTTTCCACAACGATTGGAGCATTTCGCATTCTCCCACCGGTATCGTAACTCCATACCATATCACCGGAAATCGGATTAAAGCAATTAATCACTCCTAAATCGCTTGTGGCAAAAATACCCCCCGCCGATCCGGACAAAGGCGCCGAACAAAAATCTTCCAGCTTTCTATCCCAGACGCGCTTCCCATCTTCCAAATTGAAACACCGGACATAATTCAAGCCGTCGTGCCAATAGATTTTATTTTCCACAATCAATGGCGCCATAAAAGAACTGCCCAAATCCGCTTCCCACTTTGTTTGATATAAAACCCAGTTTTCAACAATTAATCGATTTCCTTCGATTATTATTGCGGCCGTAGAATCGGAAATTACAACAGGCGCGATGATCGCCTCTTTATACTTCTTTTTCGCGATTGACAAGCCGCTATTTCCTGAAATCAGGTATAAAAAGTGATCCACGGTGGGAACCATTATAGTCCCGAAGGCCGCGCTTGGCTCAACATTGAGACGTTGGTTAAAGCTCTTTACCCACTCAAGCCTGGCGCCAGTTGAGAAACTTATGGGAACATAAGACGACTGATTAAAGTCTTCTCTCGTCTGATACAATCCGCCATCCAAACCTGATTCATCAAGGATTATGGGAGATGGCGGGCCGCAACCGGCGATGATTGCTCCCCCTACGAGCAACCAAGAAATTTTATCTCTTAAAAATTCCACCCAAAAAAGAAATCAAAATCGTAATGATTTGATACTGTCCTAAAATCGGTTTTCCTCGCGAAATCAAAACGCAATACCGTTACATATCCTAAAGCCACGCGGAACCCAAAACCAAAACTGCCGTCAAGCCGCTCGAATTGATCCTCCCATGCTTTGCCGGCATCAAAAAACAACGCGCCGCGTATTGCCTGAAATCTCATGGCTCCAATGGGAAACCCGATCAACAAATCATTTACCAGCGGGAAACGAATTTCATTATTTACCAGCATAAGCTTCCGCCCATAGAAATTCCTGCGGGGATAGCCTCGCAAGGTCCAGCTTCCGCCGAGATAATAGCGTTGCGGATCGGTGCCGACCGAATGCGAATACATGAACCTTGAGGCAAAAGCCGATGATTCACCGAGACGCAAGTATTTTCTGATATCGACATTGTAAGTACTATTGAAATGCTTAAAATCCTTCAAGTTAAGTGATTGTGACATCCCAATATTTATTCTCGTTCCATCTATAGGGCCTGAGATATCCCATATTGACGTATCTTTGATGTATGATAAGGCCAGGGTCGATGTAGTAGCATTTGTATCATCAAAGAGTATTGTCTTTTTTTCAATTTTCCGCACATAAAGCGCGCTTTCTAATCTCCTGTATCTTGAAATAGGGTAGCTTGCCGTTAAAAGCCCTCCGTAGGTCCGCTCATTAACAAAACTATAATAATCATCGGAATATTCGTTATAAAAATGAAATATTCCCGCGCCGTAATTCAGCCTTTTTGTCTTATTAATATACGTTGTCGCAAAATTAATACTCGTTAAAAATGAGCTTTTTGTATTGGCTGTATTGAAAACCAGGAAATACCATTGGTGATTGCCGAGAATATCTGTAAGCCCGAATTGCAGCCCTCCCAGCGTCCCAATTACAGCATCATAGGCAACCGTTGACTGCGCTATATCGAATGAAAGCTGCGTTTTGTACTTTGCGGAACCTTCTGATAATTCTCCGCTTAATTTGGGAAATGACCAGGAGTCGGAATAATTCCAATATTTGGCAGTGTATTTCGGCTCTTCATTAAGGGTAATAATGGAATCAGGCATATCCATTTTGTAAATATGAAACCCGAAATTTTGGTATGCGGAAAAAATAACCGTAGAATCGCGGTTGGCGAGGACCGGATTAAATATGCCCGTAACAATATTCGTCATTTGCATTGACCGGCGGGTGCCATTGGAAACGCCGTCAAGCACATATATATTCATACTTCCATTTCGGTCCGACGTATAAATCAGCTTATCGCCTGTTCTTGTCCATATCGGCGATTCATCGATATGATCGCCGGAAGTAAGGCGGGTGATATTGCCTGTATCAAGATGATAAAGAAAGAGGTTTCGAGAACCGCTGCTTCCGGAAATCGGCCTGTTGGATGAAAACGCGATCATATTATCGGTATATGAAAATGACGGGGTTTTATCCAGATAGATATCATTTGTCAATCTTGTAAATTCTTTTGTTTCAATATCAACAATGTAAAGATCTGAAAACCCGGACCTGGTTACGCCTTCAAGAACAACCCGATGGCCATCGGGAGACCATGACGGTGAAGAGATTGAAATCAAATCTTTATTCTTGATCTTCTCTGTGATTTTGCCCCTTTTGGAATCATATATATATAAGGCATCACTTTCTTTGTTTTTTGACGCAAAAGCAATCAAACCATTATCGTTAGCGTCAAGCCCGGAATCAGTCATGTGCAATGATTCGAACTGCTCGGACCTTCCGGCTTTTACGAGTGTTTTATAATGCTCCTTCTCCCCTTCAAGAGGCATTTCAGCTATCATGGAATATCCGAGGCGATAGGTTTTAAACGCTATATATTCCTTGCGGCCCTCTTTGGTGTCTTTAAGAAAAACAGTAGGTTTGAGATTATATCCGTCATGCGTTAGTTTTTTCCCAATACGATTCGGAAGTTCCTGCTCTTTGATAAACGGATAATATTTCTTTTTAAGATAATATTCCCACTCCTCTCCGATTTCAATCAGAGATTTTCCATAAGTCAGTTTTATATTTTCCGAAAAGTGCTTGCCTTTCCACCACCCGTCAAAAAGGTCCATCAATTTGTCATCGCCGTAAGTTTCGCCAATAAATTTCGTAAGTGATTGGCCAACTTTGTACATTAAAAAAGTACCGGAAATGCTGTAAAGATTTTTAACCGAAACTATGCGCCCGGATATAGTCATGTCCCTCATAAACATATCAGCCTGGGAATCCCAGCCTTCCGACCAGTATTCCGCAATTCCTTCTGTGAACCACAGCGGCGGAGCGGCAATGTTGTTTTTTCTATGCATCTTGGAAACATAAGCCAGTTTTTGCATCATAAAGACATGAACCAGTTCATGCCGGACAACGTGGGCAAAATCGGAATAGGAGCCGTTAAATGGTATAACTACCCTCTGTTTGAAGTACTCGGTAAACCCGGCAACATTCTCTGGTAAAAGCCCGGGAACAATATTGGTCTGCTCAAAAAACGCTGGAGAGCTATAGACTATAAAAGGGACTTTATCTTCTATTGTATGATTGAATTTTTCCTGCAGGAAAATATATGATTCCTCGGCCAGATAGGCGGCGGCCTCGGCTATTTCCTGTTCTTCGGGATAAAAATATATATTAAAGTGTTCTGTAGTAAGCACTTGCCAGTCAAAATCAGTATATTGGACTTTATTTTGCCCAAAATAGTATTGAGCATTGGCAATCTGGAATGATAGCGCCAAAAAAAGGATCACTATCGATGCTGCGGCGAATTTTGGTCTCATACAAACCCCCTATTACCTATAAGGTTAACCGATTATCGGTTTTTTTTTGTTCCTTCCATTCTCACTGAAGGCAAGAAATAGGCAGGCTTGTAAATATTTGGTCCCCCACGGACCGCACATATTAACCCTCGTGTCAAATTTAATTAACATTCAATAAAAGTCAACATCAATGTTTGCACAATTATTAATTCGTTGTTTTTCAATAGGTTAGCCGGCGAGATCAGGCCTTTTGCCACTTTTTCCTATGATTTTGAGAATAATAATTGAAATTTCATACAATAGGTAAAGGGGCAAACCCATCATTGCCATAGAAAAAACGTCCGGCGGAGTTACAACCGATGATATGGCCGCAATCGCTACAATTGCGTATCTTCTCCCCTTTCCCAGAATTTTGGCGTCAATAATACCCATTTTCCCCAAAAACAGGGCTACAATGGGCGTTTGGAAAACAGTGCCATAAGCAAGCGTGGTCCACATCACAAATGTGAGGTACTCATTAATGGTCAAGACCGGCTTTACGTTTTCCGGGGCGATATTCAAAAGAAATCTGATTGTAAACGGAAGGACCCAAATAAAACACATTGCCGCGCCAATTAGAAAAAGCAAAGAGGACGCAAATACCAGAGGAATGACGATTTTTTTTTCTTTTGCGTAAAGACCCGGCATCACAAAAGCCCAGATTTGAAATACCGTAATCGGAATCGAAACAAATATGCCCGCCAAAAATGAAAGCTTAAGCCTGACCGTAAATCCCTCAGCGACTTTCAGAAAATTCAAATCGACGCTTCCATCGGGAACTGCTTTTTCAAGCGGGTAACGAAGCCAATGAAACAAAAAGTTCGAAATAAAGTAGCAGGCTATGGCCGCAATTACCGTGGCGGCCAAAATCTTGATGATTCGCCACCTCAATTCTTCAAGATGATCGAGAAAAGGCATATCTCTTTTTTTCTTGCCCTCAATCTTTTCGGTCAAGCTTTTCCTCCTCGGAAAGACTTTCGACTTCACGCGTAAAATCAGAAACATCGCGGAATTTTCGATAAACCGATGCATAACGAATAAAAGCTATCTCGTCAATATTCCTAAGAAGGTCCATTAGCATCGTGCCAATCTCGGCTGATGAGATTTCATCGCGGTTCGACATAGATTTTATTACGTCCTCGGCGGCATTTTCGATTTTTCTCTGTGAAATGGGCCTTTTGCGAAGCGCAATATTTAGAGAGGATATTAATTTTTCTCTTTTGAAAGGCTCATAACGGCCATCGGATTTTATCACCTGAAGCGATCTGGGCAACGCTTTTAATGATGATATAAATTCATCTTTATCGGTGAACTGTTTATTCGCGGCGGCGTAGCGGACATAAGAAACATCGTCGAGTTTAAAAAGTTCATTTAGCGCTAATTCGCTAATTTGAGCGGAGGAGATGCCGTCGGTATATTCATTTTTAATTTTTGTAGTAATATCAGTTGCAACAGCTTGGATTCTTTCATTGGAGACAGGCCTGTTTTTCAACACGAGCCGTAAAGACGCCATTATCTTTTTTCTGTCAAACGGCTCCTGCCTCTCATCTTTTTTGGACACCATCGGCCCTGGTATTTCGACCTGTTCGTAAGTAGTAAATCTGTACTCGCAAGCAAGACATTCGCGGCGCCTGCGAACAGCTCTCCCGTCGGCGGCGGGACGTGAATCGATTACCTTATCGCCGTCTTCCTTACAAGAAGGACAGATCATAACATAACCCTGATTTTCAGGCCAATTTTCGCTTTGAAAGAGTTTTCCGCTCGGCCTCCATTAACCCCGATTTCAAGATACCCAGCGCTCCCGGTATAACCCAATGGGTCCCCCAAAGCGACATCCGAATAAGTTTTCGCTATTGGGATATTTTCCGCGTTTTCAAATGATAAATTCATGCCGATTGAAAACATACTATAATCAATATTAGAAATCAAATTGCCGAAGTTGTCAATATCTATGATTTCTCCCTCGATGCTTCTGGCATTGATTTGCGGCCGGGGCAGGTCAATCGAAACAACATTATCGATTTTTTTTCCCAACTCGTTCGGAGTTTTACCCGAAGCCACAAGAGCGGCGGCCGGGGCAAAAATATCACGGCCATGAAATGTCGATGATATCTTTCCGGACGGCAGAGACGAAATATCTATCGCCAGCCAATCAACACGCTTGGATTTCAAGATAACCCTGCTGAAAATTCCATTGTCGGGCCCAATAAAAAAATATTTTCCATCGAAACCGAGCAACGCGTTTCTATCGGAGCCGACAGTCGGATCAATGACAACAAGATGAACAGTCCCTTCCGGATAATAGGAATAATACCGCTCAATGACTAAAGAGGTCTTGACAATGCTCTTTAAGTCATGGGTAACATGTACCAATTCGGCATCGGGCGCGATAGATTTTATTACGCCTGCCATGGCCCCGACAAAACCGTCGGCTGTACCAAAATCTGTCGCGATTGTAATAATAGCCATTTATAATTGAATAAGATTGAGTCCGGTGGATT
>CAZKYQ010000030.1:0-21664 GCA_964556975.1 uncultured Ignavibacteria bacterium | reverse complement strand
GTTGGGAGTGATAGGCGCGGGGCCTATCGGCGTGGAAATGGCAACCGTTTACAATACGCTCGGTTCCGATGTAACAATTATTGAGCTGATGGATAGAGTACTTCCGACACTCGATGCTGATATATCGCAGGCGGCGGAGCGGGCTTATAAAAAACAGGGCATGGCAATATATACAAGCTCCCAGGTTAAAGCCGCGAACCGCAAAGATAATGGCACTGACCTGATAGTGAAAACTCCGGACGGCGAGAAGACATTCGCGTTTGATGTTGTATTAGTCGCGGTCGGCATGACGCCAAACACTAAAAAACTCAAACTCGATAACGTCAAAGTAAAGACCGATAGCAAGGGCTTTGTCGAGGTGGACAAAAGGCTAAGAACAAATATCCCGAACGTTTTCGCGATTGGTGATATTACAGGCGGTATGCTTCTGGCGCACAAGGCTTCGCATGAAGGCATCGTTGCCGCCGAGGCGATAGCAGGTTCGAATATCGGCGCTGATTGGAAGGCCGTCCCTTACGCCGTATTTTCAGACCCCGAAATCGCAGGTGTCGGTTTAACGGAAAAGGAAGCGGTTTCTAAAGGCAAAAAAGTAAAAATCGGCAAGTTCCCATACAGGGCTGTCGGAAAGGGAATCGCCACGCTTGCTACCGATGGTTTCACGAAAGTTATTTCAGATTCCGAGACTGACAAGATATTGGGCGTTCATATCTTCGGGCCTCATTCCGGCGATATAATTTTCGCGGGTACTGCTCTTATGGAATTCGACGGTACGGCTGAGGACCTCGGTCATATAATGGCTGTCCATCCGACCTTATCCGAAGCCTTAATGGAAGCCGGGCTGAACGCGAGTAAGAAAGCGATACATATTATTAATTAAGTGGTCGGCGGACGTCCCCGTCTGCCGACATAGGCGTTGGCGCACCGGGAGGTACGCCAACCACAAAATAAATTAGACGGGTTTGAAGGAGGAGTAGTGCCAGCAAAAAAGAAAAACGCGAATACAACAAAGAAAGCCGCATTGTCGGCCGCGAATGGTTTGGCTATCGCCATTCAAACGGAACTTGAAGGATTTGAATTTTATAAATTAGCGGCTTCAAAAACAAAAGACGCCGGCGCGAAGGCGATGTTTGAATCGCTTGCCGCCGATGAAGTAAAGCATCATAAAATGCTGACAGATCAATATAACCTGATTATTCAGGGCGAGGATTTCAAACCGTTTAAAAAACCGTCAAGGTCGCGGCTCAAGATCAAGTCCCCGGTTTTTTCCAAGGCTTTTCTTGAAAGCAGTAAAAAGAAAAACTTCGAGATGTCCGCTCTTTCCATAGGGATTCTATTGGAGCAAAACGCTATCGATTTTTTCAGAGAGCAGAAAAATAAAGCATCCGATCAAAAAGCCAAAAAACTTTTCGCCGAACTTGCCGCGTGGGAGGGCGAACATTTGCGGGCGTTGATTGCCCAAAAGAGGTTTCTGCAAAGAGCGATTTTCGATGAAGCTCGTTTCGAGCCATTTTAGTTAGGTGGTCGGCGGACGTCCTCGTCTGCCGACGCAGGCGTTAGCGCACCGGGAGGTACATCAATCACAGAGCAAATTGTCATTCCCGAAATCTCTGATCGGGAATCCATGAGGGAGGCAGTGTTCTGGATTCCCGCTTTCGCGGGAATGACATATAGATATTTCCTCTGGTTACCAAGCGCCTGCTTGGTAACCGTATTGCGGTGTCATCATATCGGAAGGAAGGGGTTCCTGCCGGCGCAGTTAAAAATCGTAAAATTCGGCTTTACATACGGCTCTTTTCTTAACTTTTTTTAATTTTATCATATTTATAAATTCATGTGGTGATATAGCTCTTTTTCTTAAGTCCTGATTACAAGAATCATTGATAAGATTTCTAGCCCTATTATCATTGCTAACATAATAATCAATTGTGTCTAGATAAATCACAGGTTCAAGATCAAAATAATCATTAACATCATATTTTTTATTATTCAAAACATATTCACGTGTAATACGCCAAAGAATATCACTAAAATATTTTAAAGATGGTAAAGTCATGAATATTTTCTTATTTATAACTCCATTTAGGTTTAAAAGATTATATCGCCGCAATAAATTTGGAATTATTCCATTATACCAGTCATCTTCAGGATCACTTAACAAAGAATTCTTGAGATTCCTGAATTTAAAATCCTCGTTGTTATCCTTTTTGCATTTATAAAGTTGATTTACCATCGTAATTCCGCTCTTTCTAATATCTTCTAAACTCGCAAAAGCGGCAGATAAGTCATTTTTAAATTCATTTTCATAAGCTTTGAAATCATCAATTTCTAAAAATCTGACAATTCTTTCTTCTATAGTTTTTAAATGCGAGAATAGAGCATTTACTTCTATTGCATCGCTCCTATATGCAAGATACATTGGCGGATCTGGAAATATCGTTACATCTAGCTCTATTACCTTTTTTACATAATTTTGCCTTTGTATTAAGTCTCGGGTGTTAAACATCTGTTTTAAATACTCGTAATAATTTATGGCCGTAATGACTATGATTATTTCGTCTTTCCGCCGATGAAGAATGTCAAGTATTGAAGAATAGCCGCGAAGGTCGCAAATATGGGAGAATGCACTATTATCGAAGATAAAATTGATTTGATCTACTCGCACAGGTCCTTTTCTCATTTCAATTTATCCCTCAGGATGTCATTTCTTTCCATCCTGACCTGTAACTTTTATTTATCTTAGCCTTTTTTCTTTTTTAATGCCGACATGATCCGCTCAGGGGTAACCGGAAGCTCATCGATTCGCACGCCGGTGGCGTCGTAGATGGCGTTTAGTATGGACGGTATCACCGGCATGATAGCCCCCTCGCCGACCTCTTTCGCGCCGTAGGGGCCGTTGGGTTCATCCGATTCGATAATGATTGTATCAAGGTTGGGCATGTCCAATGATGTCGGTATTTTATACTCTGCCAGATTGGCGTTCATTATGCGGCCTTTGTCGTTGTAAATAATTTGCTCCATCAAGGCCTCGCCCATACCCATCATCATGGAACCCTGCATCTGCCCCTCGACCTGTGTGCGGTTTATGGCAAATCCGCAATCGTGCGCGCCGGTAATATTGTCAACCGTAACCTCGCCGGTCTCAAGGTCGACCGAGACCTCCGCGACCTGCGCCGAGCAGCCAAACGCCGGCGATGTCCCAACTGTCGCGCCTTTGAATGATCCGCCCAGCTTCGGCGGCTTATAACTTCCCGTGCCGATTACACTCCCGATTTCCAGAAACGCTATCCTGCTGGCTTCCCTGAACGTCAGTTCCGGGCCGTCGGGCAGATCCATGAAGCCTTTATGTTCCTGAAGGTATTCTTTTCGCAGATCAGCAAAATCTATTTCGCCTTCAAGACATACTACCTTGCCATCTTTCAGGTCGAGTTTTTCAGGCGGTACACCCATCCTGCCCGCGATTGCGTTTAAGACCTGGCTTTTAACATCCCGCGCGGCATCCTTGCAAGCATGTCCGGTCATCAGGGTTGTCCTGCTGGAATAGGCGCCGAGGTCAACGCTCAAATTCGAATCGCCGGAAATGACCTTTACATCATCAATCGGAATACCCAGTTCTTCTGCCGTAATCATAGCCAGCACCGTATCCGAGCCTTGTCCAATATCAGCCGAACCGGATGATACGGTTACACCGCCGCCGACATCATCGACTTTTGTTATGACCGTGCAATGATATGTATTAGACCGATAAATCGGATACCCCGCGCCCGAAACAAAAAATCCGCAGGCCGCGCCTATGCCCTTGCCATTACGATTAGTTTTTCCAGCGACCGATCTTTTCTTTTTCCACGCCGCCGAATCTCTCACAGCTTCCAACGCTTCCTTCATACCGAAGCTCGATACGAAAAGCTCGTTGCAGGTAGTCTCCCCGGTTTCCATCACGTTTTTTAACCGAAGCTCTATCGGGTCCATGCCCAGCTCTTCGGATATGCGGTCAAGCTGGATTTCAAACAAGGCGCGGGCGATCACCGCTCCATGTCCGCGTTGAGCGCCGCAGGCGGGCTTGTTGGTTACGACTCTATAGCCATCGTATTTCATATTCTTAAGCCTGTACGGCCCGCCAAGCAATGATCCGGCGTAATAAATCGTGGCGATACCGAAACTGGCATAGGCTCCGCCGTCGAGTATGCATTTATGTTCAAGAAATGACAGCGTCCCATCTTTTTTGACGCCAGTTGTCATGGTATGGAAAAACTGGTGCCGCGCCCTCGAATGCAAGAACACCTGTTCGCGGTCGAATGTCATCTTGACGGGTTTTCCGGTTTTCATAGCTAATAAGCAGGTGGCCAATTCCAATGTAGAGCATGACGCTTTCGGCCCGAAACCGCCGCCAACAGCAGGCTTTATAACGCGCACTTTATGAAGCGGGATATTTAGCGCCATCGCTAATGTGCGCTGAATATAATGAGGAGCCTGGGTTGAACTCCACATTGTAAGATTGCCCTGAGAATCGACCTCGGCAAGCACGCTTTGAGGCTCCAGAAACGCCGCGTCTTGCATCTTGCTGGTAATATAATCGGTGCGGATAATATAAGATTCTTTGCGGCCTTTTTCAACGTCTCCAAAATTCCAATTGACCTCGGTACAGATATTGTTTTTGTACATTTCGTGAAGTTGCGGCTGCCCATCCTCCATCGCCTTGCGGCCGTCGAGAACCAACGGCAATTCCTCAAAATCTACTTTTATCAGGCTGACTGCCTCAAGGGCCGTATCCTTATCAATGGCGGCTACAGCGGCTATTTCATCGCCTATATAACGTACTTTATCGTGGCAGAATATTGTCTCGTCATAACGCGCGGGGCTTACTCCATAAGGCCGTATGCCGGCTTCGCGAAAGGTAACCACCGCTCTTACGCCCGGCAGCCTTTCCGCGCGCGAAGTATCGATTTTTAATATACGGGCGTGCGCCAAGGGGCTGTGTAGAATCGCTCCATGAAGCATGCCCGATAAAGACTTGTCATCGGTATAAATTGCTTTTCCAGTGGCTTTGTCTCTGGCATCCACGCGAGAGATGCGCGTATTCAATATTTTATATTTATTTTTCATCATCGTCCGCAACAGCTTTTATTGCGTCAACAATTTTCTGATAGCCGGTACAACGGCAAAGATTACCGGAAATCGCTCTCCTGATTTCGTTTTCTTCCGGATTTGGGTTTCGCCTCAATAGTTCAGTCGTGGACATAAGCATGCCCGGCGTACAAAACCCGCACTGAATCGCCCCTGCCTCTACAAATGATTCCTGCAGCTTGCTAAGCTTGCCGTTATGGGCAAGCGATTCCACTGTTTCCACGCGACAGCCATCAGCTTGAATAGCCAGAGTCAGACAGCTAAAGGTGGCGACCCCATCCATTAGCACGGTACAGGCGCCGCAATCGCCGATCCCGCATCCTTTTTTTGTGCCGGTCAAACCGAGGTCTTCGCGTATGACTTCAAGAAGCGTCCGGCGCGGTTCCACCGCAAGTTCATGTTTTATGCCATTGACCGTAAGTGAAATTATTTTTTTCAAGAATTATCCTTCGCCCTTTTTAAAGCCAGACGTAAAAGACGCCTCGTAATTGTTTCGACCATGTCGGACCTATACAGCGCGCCTGCTCTGTGATCGTCAATAGGCGCCGCGTCGCTGGCGGCGGCCTTTGCGGCTTTGGAAATAGCCTCTTCTGAGGGAATTTTTCCAACCAGTTCGGTCTTTGCCGATTCCGCCAAAACAGGAGTCGGGCCGACTGCGCCAAGGGTTACTCGCGCATCGGCAATCGGACCGTTCGGTTCGGAAAGCGAAAGCCAGACCGCAACGCCGACAGTCGAAATCTCAAGAGCTTTTCGGTTCGCCAGCTTATAATATGCGCTTCCCGAATTGGGTTGCGATGCCGGGAATATTATTTCGGCCAATAACTCTCCTGTTTCGATTTTAGTTTTTCCGGGCGCGACTATAAATTCTTCAACCGGAATATTTTTCGATCCATTTTGACTCTGAAGCGTTAAGACGCCCCCCAGCGCGACGGATGGAATTAGCATATCCGCTGCCGGGCGCGCGTTGGCGATATTGCCTCCGATAGTTCCTCTGTTTCGCACCAGCGGGCTTCCCAAAGAGTCGGCGCCTTCGGCTAAGGCAGTCCAACGATCGCGAATAATTGTTGACCGCTCAATTTCTGTAATAGTCGCCATGGCTTTCACGCAAAGACCGTTGTTGTCCTTGACTGTAATTCCCTTCAAATCGCTGATTTTATGCAACGATACAAGATATTGGGGATATTCTTTTTGTGAGTCCTGGATTTTTGTTAAAAGCGCTTTATCAGAATCTTTAAATTCATTTGATTCCCAATCTTTACAACTTACTGTCGATTGAACAATCCCGGCCTTGTGCGCGGCACAGCCATCACAGCGAGGGATTTCAAAAGGAATAACAGGCCTTCTAATATCGACCAGAATATCCGTTCCGCCGGCAAGTACACGGGCTTTTTCGGCATATTCGTTAAGCATTGAACAAGCTTCCGGAATTGTCGCAGGCACTAAAACATTAAAACGCGGCAGAATCATTATTAATAACTCGTCTTTCTATATCTATTAAACAGTCGAAGGCGGAGGTTTATTTTCATCTTGAGTTTTTTAAAATAAATTATTAGAAATCAAATTTCGTTTAAAATTACTTTTTATCATAAACGACAAAATATTATGATTTTAGCTATAAATGCAAGCTAAATATATTGGCGGATAACAAGGCGTGATTTTGATAATATTAAAATTACACTTTTTTGATTAATTCAATAATTAAAAACGCGCCTGAATTCTATGTTTCTGGGCAAAGGATAATGCGATTTAACCTCCCGCATCGCAACGCGTTATGCGTGTTGGGCGATGTTTTCTCAAAATGTTTCAAGTTTAATCTTTATTCCCATATCATTTTTTATGTCAACATGATTACTTATTTTTGCCGATAGATTAATTAGATGAATTGCGATTGATTTTAGACGCGATAGAAAAACGGACTTTGTGCAGAATCGAAATAGTTTATTAAGCTTGAGAGGTAATATTTGAAAATCCTGATTATCGACGATGACCCTACAGTATATCTTGTTATTAACGGCATACTTATTAAAAGCGGATATGAAACAGCTCATGCGTCATCTGTCAGCGAGGCGATAAAGATTTTGCAGGCAGATATTTCTATCAAGCTGATTATTTGCGATATTATGATGCCAGAGGCCGACGGGTTTGATTTCTTAAAAGGAATAGGTAATAATCCCATCCATAAAAACACGCCTGTTTTAATGTGTAGCGCGGTGGGCGATAAAGAAATGATATTGAAAGCAATAAAGCTTGGAGCGAGAGATTATATTATTAAACCCATAGATTCAAAAATTCTACTTGGCAAACTAACCAATCTATTAGAGACAAAAAGCACTCCAATAATATTAGTTGTTGACGATGAGGAGTTTATTCTTGAAATCCTAAAAAAAATTCTGGAACGCGACGGATATTCGGTGATTACTCAAACGTCGGCTCTCGAAGCCTTAAAAATGTTGGAGAAAATAACCGTAAATATGATAATTTCAGATATATCCATGCCAGAAATGGACGGAATGGAATTTCTCGCTCGTGTAAAAAGTTTGTATCCCCATATACGGACGCTGATGATTACCGGCCACTCCGGCAGATATGGAGAGAAATCTGTAGTTGAGGCCGGAGCCGATGGTTTTGTCGCAAAACCTTTTAAAAACCTTGAGATTATTAGAAAATTGGAAAGTTTTAATTTAGAAAAGGTGTGATTGCCGTGAAAATCCTAATTATTGAAGATGACCCGGCTTCGATGGTTCTTGCAAACGGAATTCTAAGCGGCGAAGGCCATGAAACGCTGCTATCACAATCTGTTGAAGACGCTTATTCCCAGCTAAAAAGAAATCCTTTTATAAATATGATCTTGTGTGATATTTTTCTGCCTGGAGCAAATGGGTATGATTTGATAAAATTCGTCAAAAAAACACCGAGATTGTCCAATATCCCCATATTTATGTGTTCATCGCTTAACGATAAAGACGCCATTATTAAGTCTCTTAAACTGGGTGCGAAGGATTACATTGTAAAACCGCTGGATGCTTCCGTTTTAATTTCAAAGATTAGAAAACTTGCTCAAAAACAGAAAAGCGTCAAAGTCTTGGTGGTTGACGATCAAATTTATATTCTTGACGTTCTTTCGAGAACTCTGGCGATTGAAGGATACGAAGTGTTAATGGCGGAATCTGCCGAGGAAGCTATTTCGATTTTTGACCAGTTTGAAATATCCGCGGTTATTACGGATATAGCAATGCCGGGAACTGATGGTTTGGGATTAACCGCGATAATCAAAGATAAAAACCCCGCTGTTCCCGTGATTCTTATCACCGGCCATCATGATAAATATAAAAAAAGCATCATGCTGAAAGCCGGCGCGGATGGTTTTATTAAAAAACCGTTTAAAAATGTCGAAATAATTGAACAGTTAAAGAAATTTTCGATTTGGGGCCAGAGGAGCGCAGCTCAATGAAAATACTAATCGCCGAAGATGACGCTATTTCCAGAAAATTACTTGAGGCAAACTTAAAAAAATGGGGCCATGAGATTGAATCCACTTCTGATGGCCTTGAAGCCTGGCAGATATTGCAACGGGAAGATTCTCCAAGGATGGCGATACTTGATTGGATGATGCCTGAAATCGACGGCGTTGAACTTTGCAAAAGAGTTCGCGGGCTTGAAAAGAAGAGCTATACCTATATTATTCTTCTAACGGCGAAAAGGCATCTGGATGATATCGTTAAGGGATTGAGCTTAGGGGCGGATGATTATGTCACCAAGCCTTTCAATTCCCTGGAATTAAAATCAAGGGTGAAAAGCGGAGAGAGAATTATAAATCTTGAATTAAAACTGGCGGATAAAATAGCCGATTTGCAAGATGCGCTTGACCACGTAAAGCAGCTGCAGGGCTTATTGCCGATATGCATGTTCTGCAAAAAAATTAGGGATGACTCAAACACCTGGAATAATTTGGAAGAATACATCGAAGAGCATTCCGGCGCGATGTTTTCACATAGTCTTTGTCGTGAATGCAGGGACAAACATTATCCGGAATTGGCGGAAAAATCCTGATAGCAGTATTTTAATCAGCCAAATTAAACGGATTAGCCATAAATCAGGCTGTAATTACAATTTTTATTGCTTTTAAACCATAAATGACCTCTAAACATTTTAAAAGTTTGATTTTTCTGCTTGCCATTCAAGGAAAGCAGTTTATATTTTCATACTTTTGCAGGGAATGCCGAATAATAGAAAAACAGGCAAAAAACGGAGACTTGAAAATATGATGCAATCAATGCGAAATTCGGCGAAGATAGTTTTCTTCCTCGTTCTCGTGGCCTTCGCGGGCTTTATGATTTTCCAGGGATTAATGTCCTTTTTTATGGACCCGACTCGGGGCGGAAAAGTTGCGCCTCAGGGTGTAATTGGCATAATTAACGGAGCGAAAATTACGGTAACAGAATTCGAAAACATTTACAGGCCCAAAGCTCAGGCTTTATTTCAGAAAGATGATGACAGCGAACCGACTGATGAAGAATTGTCGAAAATCAGAGACGAGGTATGGAACCAGATCACGACAATAACCAATTTGCGGCTTGAAGCCGCGCAGCATGGAATTATAGTAACTGACGCGGAGGTTGCTGAATATATGAGGCTTACTCCTCCACAAGATTTAATTTCCTTGCCGGATTTTCAAACGGATGAAAAATTCGATCTCGCGAAATATCAAACATGGCTCCGAAATGCGGCGACTTCGCCAAACCGGGAAGTAATATACTTCTTAAGTAATTTTGAAAGCCAGATCAGACAGCAAGTATTAATTTCCAGGCTTCAAAACCTGGTTGCCTCAATGGTTAAAGTTACAAAATCCGAAGCAAAAGAAGATTTCATTAAAAAGAATGAAAAAATAAAAGTAAAATATATTTTCATTCCTCAAGATGATTTTTCGTCCGAGGAAATAATTATCCCCGAAGCTGATATCCTGGCCAGGTATGAAGCTGATAAAGAATCGTACAAAAAACCCGAACAAGCGGTTATCAGTTATGTCAAACTTCCAAAGCAGCCGAGCGACGATGATTATAAGACAAACCTGGACTTAGTTGATTCTTTATACAACGCGGCGAAGGAAGGCGCGGATTTCGCTGAACTCGCGAAACAATTTTCCGAAGACACCGGATCGGGGAAAAAGGGCGGAGATTTGGGGTGGTTCGGAGAAGGCCGAATGGTAAAACCATTTTGGGAGGCAACCATAGCTCTTGATAAAATCGGCGATATCTCAAAACCGATCAGGTCCCAATTTGGATGGCATATTATCAAGCTTACCGGCAGGAGAGAAACCGATGATCCCAGTACGCCTGATGATACCTCCGATAAAAAGGCAGAATATCAGGCCAGCCATATTCTCATAAAAGTAGAAATGTCCAATAATACGCTTACCGAACTTGACGCCAAAGCCAACAATTTTGCGCGGGACGCCATAGCCAACGGGTTCAAGGAGTCGGCTGAGGATTTCGGTTTTGAGGTTGTGCAATCCAAACCGTTTTCAGAGGGAGGCTTTATACCCGGCCTGGGTCCTATAAAAGAGGCTACCGATTTCGCGTTTAAATCGAAACCGGGCGATGTTTCCGATGTTATCTCTACAAGAAGCGATTATATGGTGGCGGTACTTGATCGGATTAACCCGGAAAGTTACACGCCCCTCGATGAAGTCAGAGAGAGAATAACAAAAACCCTTGAGCGGGATAAGCGAGTAGATTTGGCTTTTGAACAGGCTGGCAAGTATGTGGAAGAAATCAAAAATGGCCGATCACTTGAGGATGTTGCTAAATCTGCAGGCAAGACCGTTTTGGAGCCGGATTATTTCGCCAGACATGAATTTGTTCAGAAGGTGGGCTCAGATGCCGGGTTTATTGGGGCCGCTTTTCGGCTTTCGCCGGAAAATCGTTTTTCTGATGCCGTCCGGTCAACCAGCGGCGCCTATATCCTGGAATTTGTAGATTTCCAGCCCGCGGACACTCCCCAATTTATCGCCAAAGCCGATTCGCTTACACAAGATTTAATATCCACAAAAAGGCAGGAAGCCTGGCGCCAATGGGTAAATTCCTTAATGAAAGAAGCCGAGATAGAAGACTATCGTTCCTTGCATTATGGGAGTTAATGCCAGGAGATATTCGTTTTTTGCCGCGATAATGCTAATTATTGCAGTGGCCGCCATTGTTTTTTCATGGCGGTCAAAAAATGTAAACAGTTTTTCAAGCGAAGACGATAAATTTGTAACGGTATATATTGAAATGGCTCTTGCCAGTGAAATGGCCGGAAATAATCTCGATTCGCTGAATTTATTTTATGAGAGAATTTTTGATAGCAGCAGCGTAGATTCATCATGGATGTTTGATTATGTATCCAAAATTTCATACAATACGGAAAAGCAAAAGCTAATTTGGGACAGCATTGTTGAAAAGCTCGATTCTTTGAGGAAAAACCCGGCGCCTGATTCCGCGGCGGGCTAAAGCTCTTCTTCAATTACAAAGGCAGATTCTATATGATTAATTTCCGGCGGCTCGTCCTCGCGGGCCAAAATTCCTATTACGTCAAATCTGATATTTTCAGGTAAAACGCTAAGTTCTGAAAGATATTCCGATGCGGCTTCGGCGATTTTCTTTTGCTTGGTCTTATTTACTCTGAATTCAGGCGGTCCGAGAGAATTTCTTCGCGAGGATTTGACTTCGATAAATGCTAATAAGCCCTCTTTTGAAGCGACAATATCGAGCTCAAAACGGCTTTTACGCCAGTTAACTGCCTCAATCGAATATCCGTTCGATAAGAGATATTTTCTGGCTATTTTCTCGCCCTCATCACCGAATTTTTTGTTATTTGATTTCATTTCTTCCCATTAATAATGCCATAACTCCAACAACAATGCTTGCTATAATTAGCCGGGCGGCCAACACAATAAGCCCATTCGCGCCCAGTGAAGCAAAAATTAACGTGTCCTCAAAAACCGCGTGGCAAAGGCCAAGATACAGGGCAATGAGAAATTTCTGGTTGCCTTTTATTCTGCCGGCATTTGATTCGCCGATTAGTATCCCTCCTCCGTATGAGATGCCAAAAATTACTCCGGCAAGCAATGGGTATATAGATTCCTCTTTGAATCCAAGAATATTCGCCGGTATTTTAAAAGGCCGGGTAATTTTTTCGATTAAGTTAAACTCTTTAAAAACCTCCAAAAGCGCCATCAAGGGTACTACTATGCAAAAAACTTTGGTTATAAGCGACAAAAGGCCGATAATTGTTTCAATTGAATACTGCATTATTATTTGGGCAAGACCGTATGGATAAGCAGTCCGGCGGCGAGGCCGAAGATTACTCTTAATGGAGTAACAAAATAAGGCCTAGCTTTCATTTTGCTGACAATAGCGGTTTCCATGATCTGCGAATGAGAAAAGCCCAGAACCAGGGCCAATATGGTTAGTTGCCTTGAGGACATTTCAAGGCCGGCAATTATCGCGGCTGCCGCGTATAGATTTACAAAAGTACCGGTAACAAGCGCTATTGCGGAACTTCCGGGAAGCCCCAGATACTTCATTAATGGTTCAAAAATATTGCTGATAAAATCTATCGCCGGCGTAAGTTTTAAAATCGCCGTAAGAACATAAACCGGCGCCATGATACTGCTTAGTTGTAAAAATGCCTTTACGCCCTGTTTGAATCCGAGGCTTGAAGATTTCCAAAGCCTGCTTCGAGGATTCATTGGCATAAATTTATTTGATTAAGACGATTTTCCGGCGGCAAAATTATCAAAATCATCCCAGAAGCCGGGGTAGCGGGATTCCACGCATTCCGCGTTTTTGATAACAGTCTGTCCTTCCGCAATCAGTCCCGCGACAGCAAACGACATAGCGATAGTCGGGTCTCCAAAGCTTTCCAGTTCTGCCCCTTGAAGTCCGCCGCCTCCGTCTATTGCCATCCCATCATCGAGTTCGCCGACTTTTATTCCCATATTTCTTAAATTGGTGGCTATGGATTTGATTCTATCTACCTTTTGACGGCGAAGTTCATAAGCGTCCCGTATTACCGATGTTCCCTGCGCGCAGGCCGCAACGATAGACATAATCGGAAGCTCATTAATAATGTTCGGTATTAATTCGCCTACCATGCGCCGGCCTTTTATTTCTGTTGATTTAATCTGAATGGAACCGTATGGCTCAAATCCCATTTCACCTTTTTGAGTAACCGTAATCGGGACTTTCATCTTTTTTAAAACATCGACAAAACCGAGCCGGGTCAAGTTAAGGCTAACGTCTTTTACTTCAACAAGCGATTTCTTCAATAGAAGCCCGGCGATAAGAAAATACGCGGATGATGAAACATCGCCTGGGACCGTTATCGTTTTGGGAAATAATTTCTGCCCGCCTTTTATGCTGATCATATCCCCTTTAATATCAGGCGAAACAATTCCGGATTCTTTTTTAAATCTTCTTATAAGAGGATCTTCATCCGAAGGCTTTGGTTCCACGTGGGATTTATGCATCTTAACGCCAAAAAACGACAAGAGCCTTTCAAAATGGTCGCGGCTGGGAATGCGCTCTATTATTTCGGTTACTCCTTCAGCATGAAGGCCGGCCGTCAATAACATTGCCTTAACCTGGGAAGTCGCGATGGGCATTGCGTAGCGAATGCCCTTGAGCTTCCCGCCTTTAATCTTCATAGGCAGACTGTAGTTGTTTGATTTGATTTCCGCGCCCATCAGGTCTAAGGGTTCAATTACTCTTCTCATTGGAAGATTCGCGATCTCTCCGCACTCCATAAGCTCGGTTTCAAAATCGCAGGCAGATAGAATCCCGCAAATCATTCGGGCTGTCGGCGCCGAGCCGCAAACATCCAAAGGCTCATCGGGTTTTTTCAAACCGGCGATACCTTTGCCATGAATAATCACCGAGTTTTCCGTTTTTTCAATTTCAACGCCGAGCTGCCTCAGACACGCGAGAGTGATCTCACATTCTATACCGGTAGCGTAGTTCTTTATCTCCACGGATTCATTGCAGACGGCGCCAAGTAATGCGATTCTGTGCGAAATAGCGGTATCGCCAGGAAGCGTTATCGAAGCTTTTACGCTCTTGATTGAATTTATTATTTTATCCATAACTATAACTGCTTTAAAGCCATTCTTTTTTAGGGTTGTAAGTTTATCACCAATTCAAATCACATCATCTCCGGAGCGGATATCCCAAGAATCTCCAACCCGGAAAATAAAACTGTTTTCACACAACTTACCAGAGCTACCCGCGGCTCCGATAGTTCATCTTCCGATGAAAGTATTCGGTCCTTGGGAGACCGATACTTTTGATAATATGTATTAAAAATGCCGCAAAGTTCAAGTAAAAAAGTCGAAATATAAAAAGGATCGAACTCTTTCGACGCTTTTACTATTATATCGGGATAACGGCTGAGCATTTTAGCAATCGCAAACTCTTCGGGAAGTATAAGCAGGTCCGCATTGTATTGTTGCGGGACTTCCTTTCCATATTTTCGAAGTATGCTGCAAATCCTTGCATGAGAATACTGTATATAGGGCCCGGAATTCCCGCGAAAATCCAGCATTCTATTCCAATCGAAAGAGATATCGGACCCGCGGCGGCTTGATAAATCTGTAAAAATAACGGCGCCAATCCCAACGGCGCGGGCGACCGATTCGGGATCATTCAAATCAGGACTGTTTTCCTCTATTATTTTTCTCGCTTTATCGATTGTTTTATTCAAGACATCTTCGAGAAATACTATGTTCCCCCGGCGCGTCGACATCATTTCCTCGCCCAGCTTTATCCAGCCGAAACTGACATGGTGACAATCGCTTGCCCAGTCGTTGCCCATGAGTTCAAGCGTTTTGAACAATTGCCTGAAGTAAAGAGATTGGGCGATTCCCACTACATAAACCATTTTATCGAAATTATATGTTTCTTTTCTGTAAATCGCCGCGGCCAGATCGCGCGTCGCGTAAAGCGAGGTGTCATCGCTTTTCTTAATTAGCACCGGTGGCATGCCGTAATCTTCAAGATCAACTATTGTCGCTTGCCGGCTTTTTTTTAATAGCCCGGAATTTTCAAGGCTGTTTTCCACGCCGGGTATTTTATCGATATAAAACGATTCCCCCATATCATAATCGAATGAAACGTTCAGAATCTTATAGATCTTGCCGAACTCCTTTTTGCTGAGATCGGAGAATTTTTTCCATAAAGACAGGTTTTCGGAATCGCCTTGTTCAAGCTTTTTGAATTCCGCCCGGGTCTGTTCCGCGATTTTCTCGTCTTTTTCTTCTGCCTGATGAATTTTAACATAAATTTCGTATAGATGGCCGATAGGATTTTCCGCAAGCTTAGAATCATCGCCCCACTTTTTATACGCGAGGACTAATTTCCCAAACTGAGTGCCCCAATCGCCAAGGTGGTTAATTCCAATCGTTTTATATCCAAGATGCTCAAATATCCTTTTTAAAGAGGCGCCGATTACGGTGGAGCGAAGGTGTCCGATTCCGAAAGGCTTGGCTATGTTCGGCGCCGAATATTCGATTGCAATTGTTTGGCCGGAGCCGATATCGCTTTTTCCGTAATTTGCTTTTTCGCTGTTTATTTGCTTTAGAACATTGGATATAAGATGGCTTTTATTTACGAAGAAATTAACGTATGGGCCGGCCGTTTCCGCTTTTTCAATCAACTGGTCCGATGGGAATTTATCTTTTAACTCTTCAGCTATAACTTTTGGAGATTTCCGCAAAGATTTGGCCAGGGAAAAACAGGGAAACGCCAGATCGCCCATCTGATCGGAGGGAGGGTATTCCAGTAAAGGTTCGGCCTCGATCTTATCATCGCCGATTATCCCGGCAATTTTTTCCGCGATATGCTTTCTGTATATGTTCAAAATATATAATTTCCCGCACAGACTAATTCAGAAGCCCCATCTTGAATAACAACATTTTCAGCTATGTCCCATTTTGTTTTTAAAATACCGCCCGGCATTACAACAGAAACCAAACCCTTGGAGAATCCAAGCAATCCCGCGATTACAACCGCGGCCGCCGCGCCCGAGCCGCAAGACAGGGTCTCGCCCGCGCCCCGTTCCCATGATTTAACGGCAATTCTCCTTTTTGATTCAATTTTAACAAACATTACATTAATTTTTTTCCTGAATAGCCAGTTGTTTTCTATCAATGCCCCATCTTTTTGCCAGTCAAAATCAAAATTGTCAACAAATATTACAGCGTGAGGATTCGGCATGGCCACACAGAAAGCCGTTAAATATCTTTTATGGCTTTTGATTTTAATCCCCAGGCATGTCTTGGTTTTTTTTACATATCCGATGGAAGCTCTTTCGAAATCAGGGCTTCCCACCCGAAGCCGCGATACCTGGCGAGATTTCGATGATTGTAAAATCTTTAGATCATAGTCTCTAAATTTTGTAGAAACGGCAAATGTTTTTTTACGGCTATTAAATTGTTTCCTCAAGTAAAGCGAGGCCCCTCGAATGCCGTTGCCGCAAAACTCCATGGAAGATCCGTCGCTATTGTACAATGTAACGAAAGCTGATTCAGGAGAAGTTTGGTCGACAATAATCAAGCCGTCGGAGCCAACGCCCTTATGCCGGTCGGAAATATGTTTTGCCAGCTTTGACGCCGAAATATTATGGCGGCCCAATGATTTCTTTTGGACATAAACATAATCGTTCCCTGCGTTCTGAATTTTTATAAATGGCATGTTCATCTATAAGATTATCGGTTAAGAGGTTTCCCTGATGACTTTCGCAAGGCGCTTTACGCCTTCTTTTATATTTTCTTCGGTCGCGTTGCAGAAATTCAATCTCAATGTTGTGTCATCCGGCTTCTCGCTAAAAAAATACATTCCCGGAACGTAAGCGACTTTGTTATCAAGGGCGGTCATAAGAAGATCATTAGCTGATTTTCCATCCGGCATTTTCAGCCAGAGAAACAATCCGCCCTCCGGTTCGGTCCAGATCGTGCCGTCATCGAAATTGGCTTTTAAGGCCTCGATCATGGTGTCGCGGCGCACGCTGTAGGCAGCACGGATTTTCTCAATGTGCCTGTCTAAGCCGCCGCCTTGAGAAAATTCATAAATGACATATTGCGTAAAAGTATTGGTGTGCAGGTCCGCCGCCTGTTTCATTCGTTCGCATAGGTTGATAATCTCGGGATCGGCGGCTATCCATCCTATTCGAAGTCCCGGAGAAATCAGTTTTGAAAATGTCCCCAGCTGGACCACATATTTCCCGCCCATAACTTTTAGCGACGTGGGCTCATCGCCGAAAAATCGAATCTCTCTGTAAGGATTGTCATCCACGACGGGAATGTCATACTTTTGGGCGAGATCGATCAAAGCTTCGCGGCGGCCTTCCGACCATGTGTAGCCGGCAGGGTTTTGAAAATCGGGGACGACATAAATAAAAGTCGGATTGAATTTTTTAATCTTTTTTTCAAGATCATCGGGGACCATGCCGTCGCTATCGGTTTTCACTGACGCGAATCCTGCATGATAAAACGAAAAAGCCTGTATCGCTCCCAGGTAGGTGGGTTCCTCCGTGAGTACCATAGATCCGGGTTCGATAAAAACTCTGCCCACTATATCAAGAGCCTGCTGGGAACCGCCTGTTATTTGTATTTCATCGGGCGCGCATTTATAATCCTCTGTCGATACCCTTTCAGCCAGCATTTCTCTTAGCAATGGGACTCCGCTGGAGAGCGAATATTGCAAGGATATGGCGCCATGCTTGTCGAGCACCCGGGTACATACTTTTTTTAGCTCCTCAATAGGAAACAGTTCGGGAGCGGGAAGTCCGCCTGCAAAATTAATAACGCCCGGTTGAGAAGAGCCTTTGAGCATAGTCCTGATAAAAGACGGCTTAAGATTTTTTGCGCTCTCCGAGAACTGCCAGCGGCCTATTAACTTGTCTACATTTTCTATTACTTCATGGTTGCCCATATCATCCCTGCCTTAATCACATCATGTCAAAACCATGACGAATAAAGAAATTAATCGAGGTTAAGTCAAGGATATTCGGTACGGTTTAGCTGGGTTCCCGCGAAAAATATCGACTCCTCCCCGTGTCGATCCCGCAATTTATCAAGGAGTTTATCGACCTCTTTTCTCCTGTTTTTAGAGCCATAATTTTTCAGCAAATCATCATAAAGGCACATTTCTTTTTTTCTTAGACGAGAGACGCTTACTCCGATTAGCCTTATCGGTTTTTTCAGGAACTGATTTTTTATCAATAATATTTTTGCCGATTGATAAATAGCTTTCTCGTCATCGAAATAATTATGCAGTGTCAATGCTCTGCTAACCCGCTTGAAATCAGATTTTCTTACTTTCAGCGTAATCGTTTTAGCTTCATATCCGGCAATGCGCAATCGCCTGGAAACCTTATCTGACAGATAAAGCAACAACCCTGTTATCCGGTCATAGTCTTTGGTGTCGCGATGAAGCGTATGCTCATGGCCCATCGATTTAGCGTCATAATCAATGTGGCTTTCACGAACCTCATCCGGCCCTTCGCCATTCGCCATCTTTATCAGGCCTGGGCCCATTATCCCGAACATGTTCTTTAAATCCTTCTCCGATGCTTTTGCTAATTCTCCTATTGTTTTGATGCCCTGCTTATTGAGAGCTTCGGTTGTTTTCGGCCCCGCTCCCCACAAATGGTTCACAGGCTGGACCCATAGAAATTGTTGAACCTGACCCGGTTTTATCTCTACCAGCCCGTCAGGCTTATTCGACGATGACGCTATCTTGGCGACCTGTCTGTTAGGGGCAATCCCAACCGAGGCGGTCAACCCCAGTTTTTCTTTGATTCTTGCTTTGATGGCCTCCGCGGTTTTGCGAGGCGACCCATACCGCTTCCATACGCTTGTTATATCCATAAACGCTTCATCAATAGAAACCGCCTCAACATAGGGCGCGAAGTCTTTCAAAATTTTAATTATTTCTACCGACATATATGAATATTTCCCACCCGACGTATCTATAAAAACAGCATGGGGGCAGAGTTCGTACGCGCGTTTCATGGGCATTGCCGAATGCACTCCGTAATTCCTTGCTTCATAGGAGCATGTCGAAACCACCCCTCTCGAATTAGCATTGCCGCCAATTATTACCGGCTTGCCTTTCAGGTCGGGATTAATCATCTGCTCGACAGCCGCGAAAAACGCGTCCATATCGAGGTGAATGATTACTTTGCTGCCTTCCCAGGCCGAGCTTTCGCCTATTCCACCCATATTTTATTCAATACCCATGACGTGTTTTTCTCGTCGTAGGCAAGCTGGAAAAAATTCGATGAGTCATCCAACACCGCGAAGTAGCGTATCTTATGCGCTCCGACATCGGTTTTCCATGAGCCGGTGACCTGCTTGATCTTGATCGCCCTGCCCTTCCAGCGGAACCTGACCGGCTGCAACCGTCCCGCCTCGAATAACACTATAACGTCAACAGGCTCATCTATGTCCTGATACATACCCATTAGCCCCCCAATGGCTATTCCTATTTATTTAGAAATTAACAGGGTTTTCCTCATCCAATTCCCATTTTTGAGGGTTCTCCTTGATGTATTTTCTTGTTCTATAAAGGTCGTCATCGTTTCTAATGACATGTTCATAATAATTTTTCTGCCAAAACGGTACGCCCGCCGATAATTGCAAATGATTTATTGATTTTGTCGATTGGTATTTAAAATAAGCCACAATCTTACCTAATGTTATTTTATTTCGTAGGGGTCGGGTCTCCCGACCCTTAAACCGCTCGACCGCACCAGAGGGCGAGGTAACCTCGCCCCTACGGATATCATCGTTATTGTTTATTATGACAATAAAATGAACATGATTCGGCATAATCACGAATTCGTCTAATGTGATTGTAGAATAATAACTTGGCAGGTCTTCCCATGTTTTTTGGATTGTCATACGAATTATTTTCGAATCAATCGTCGGTAACCTGTCTTTTGTGCATATTGTCACGAAATAGGCGTTGTTTTGCGAATAATCGTAATCCATCAACCGCGGGGATCGCCTGCCGAATGTCTTCCCATTATCATTTATCATTTATTATCCCCAATCATCCTTACATTTCGTAGGGGTCGGGTTCCCCGATCCTTGAAACCCCGCAACCGCAACGGGGGCCGGGGTTGGGGGTTAGGCATCACGACTTCTTCTTTCTGATTGCTTTTTTTGCTGTCTTTTTCTTCGGCGGTTTTTTCTTGACCGTTGCATTGGGAGCTTTTAATTTGCTCGGAGTTTCTTCGCCCACATAAACAAATTCGACCCGAACGTTATCTGGCACATCAACAGATTTAGGTATTGTTCTTCTTATTTTCCCATCGTAAAAAATTAAAAGATAAACTGTATCAACAATATCTGGATTTACACCTTTCACATCCGACAGATAATCTTGCGCTTGTCCAATATCAGTTTCTAAGTCTGAAGGAGAATAACTTGTTTTGCCTATTATCTGTTTGAGTTCAATTAATACCGAATTATCCCACCTAAGGTCAATACCAGGCGCAGATAGAATATCCGGAATGCTTTTTCCCATTTTGAAATTTACCAACGGAAAATAACCGTTGTTAAACAAAAATTCTTCTACAACTCTTGATATTTTTAACTCCCGGTTCTCTTTATTCGATTTTGGGAAATCTTCTTTCCTAATCCATTTGCAGTAGGTAAGTAGACGATCTATGAGAAAGCTCTTGGATTTAGAGGTCGTAAGAAATTTATCGACGGCATGGTTGAGTTCTTCGCAATCTTTAACCGTTTCGATTGGATCAACATGAGCGTTCACTCTAAAACGCTCTATTGCTTCTTTTAAATCATTCCCCAAATGTTTCTCATCGATATCGACGAGATACCGGTACTGTGAATGAAAAAAAATTGTCAAGAGCCTAAGAGCAGATTCCGCGCCTTCATATTGAAATCTTAATTTTAGATGTGCTTTAAGCTTTTCATACCACATTATTAAATTATCATATGCAGATTGGTACTTTATTGAATCATATGACCACCCTTTGTCTTTGGCAACACCAAATATATTCGCAATACCACTCCCTAACATTCCACTTAATTCGTTAATCGAATCATCGAAGTATTTATCAAAATGCTTCAAACATTCAACGTATTCATCGAGAGGTAAGTTATCTTGTCCTTTTAAGTCAAAATGATTTCGAAGATTTATTTCCACACCTTTATCTGTAAATTTAGATTCCTCTATAATCTTAACAATTTCTTGAACGCACCCGATAATGTTAATCTTAATTTTATTAAATTCATCTGTCTTTTTAAATTTTTCATGAAATTTCATCAAATCGATAATAAATTCTCTAATTCCTTCGGTAGAAAGCAGAAAATAAATGAGTTTATTGACTTCTTCACGGATTACTATTTCATTGGAATCTCTCAGATCCCAAATATTCTTAAACCTTCGCACCAACTCTTTCCGTATAATATCGATTCTCATATTAAACATATTATTTACTCCTAATTCACATCATCCCCTCATCAGGGCGAGGAGACCTC
>CAZKYQ010000029.1:3447-22138 GCA_964556975.1 uncultured Ignavibacteria bacterium | reverse complement strand
TTCTTATTTGCCAACAACAATTTAACAATAACGCCTTTCAAGGCAATGATAAAACTGGCACAATTTTTTGCTACAATTACGATATATAGTGTTTTAGAATGCATTGACACACAACATCTTGTGTTTTTTTTTAATAATTTTTATAAATTTTCTTGACATCAAATCACCCGTTTCATTAAAATGACTTTTGTTGAACGCAACCGGAAATCGTTGCGGAGAAGTTTTTGGAGAAAATTATTAATAATCGAAAAAAGCCGATCTTGGCTTGAGGGTGAAGTGTGTCTAAAATAATCTTGAAAGAAACAGACAAAGCGGAAAAGCTAAGCTCCCATAACACAAACAGTTCCGTAGAATTAATGACAGTTACTCCGGACGCTGAAGACATAATTGAGCGGGCATGCAGAACCTGCTACTTGTCCTTTCACCGTTATGACCCGCCAAAATCCACTTCGGAGCTAATTACAAAGGTCATAAAAAAGAAACATCATTCGGTACTTGAGCACGCCTCTGCTACCTTTAGAATCAAAGGCGGATCGCGGGTGTTTACGCATGAGCTTGTAAGGCACAGGTTTATTTCGCCATCGCAAGAAAGCCAGCGTTATGTCTGTTATGCCGATAAGGCTGACCGCAAAAAAACAAAAGATTATCAATTCGTATTGCCGGAAACCTTAAAAAACGCTGATTGGGCTGATAAATCAACATCGGCTATCGAACAATATCAAAAAACGGCCTTAATCTGTTACGAACTTTATGAACAGCTCCTTGACGCGGGCGTTCCGCCGGAAGACGCGCGTTATATTCTGCCAAACGCTATTGTGTCAGAAATAGTCATAACCGCCAATTTCAGGGAATTGCGCCATTTCTTCTGCGTTCGGACCCATCCTCGCGCTCATTGGGAGATCCGCGCTATCGCAATCGAAATGCTCAAAATCATGAAAAAAGAAGCTCCCATTGTATTCGATGATTTTAAAATCAACGATGAAGAAATGTCGGCCGTTTTTAAATACGAAACATAATTATTTTATATATATCGGAGGGAAATCAGTGCAGGACCAAAAAACCGAAATAAAACCGCGGCTCACGCCGAATTCATTAGCGGTGCTGAAAAGGCGCTATCTTAAAAGAAATGATCTGGGAGAAGTAATAGAATCTCCCGAAGAGCTTTTTATCAGAGTAGCCAAAAATATTGCCAGTGGCGACGCGAATTTTGACGCAACCGAAGAAGAAATCGACAATACGGCCCGGGATTTTTACAGAATGATGGCCAAGCTGGAGTTTATGCCAAATTCTCCAACGCTTATGAATGCCGGGAGAAAATTGGGCCAGCTATCAGCATGTTTCGTGCTGCCTATCGATGACAATATGGAATCGATATTTGAGACCGTGAAAAATACCGCCTTAATACATAAATCCGGAGGGGGAACCGGCTTTTCCTTTTCGCGCTTGAGACCGAAAAATTCCATAGTCGCGACAACCTCGGGCGTAGCTTCAGGCCCTATCAGTTTCTTGAAAGTTATTAACTCGGCAACCGAAGCTGTTAAACAGGGCGGTACCAGGCGCGGCGCTAATATGGGTATCCTGCGAATTGATCACCCCGATATTGTTGATTTTATCAAATGCAAAGACGATCTTTCCGAATTGACTAATTTTAATATTTCGGTCGGAGTCACAAACTCCTTTATGAAATCAGTAAAAGAGCGAACCACATATCCGCTCATTGATCCGCGCTCAGGTAAGCAGTTTAAAATTGACGGCGTACCCCAAACGCTGGATGCTTCGGAAGTCTACCAGAGCATTATTGAACACGCTCACAAGACCGGCGAGCCGGGCGTAATTTTCCTTGATAAAATCAATGCTAAAGAAAACACGCCCGAAGTAGGCTTGGTTGAAGCCACGAATCCATGCGGCGAACAGCCTCTTCTTCCCTATGAAAGCTGCAATCTGGGCTCCATTAATATTTCGAAAGTTGTTCGCGCGGTAGTCGATCCATCCGATACCTCCAAAATGTTCAGAAACGAAATCGATTGGGAAAAGCTAAAAGATATCATCTGGAAGGCCGTCCATTTCCTGGATAATGTCATTGAAAAAAATAAATATCCGTTTGAAGCTATAAGAAAAGCAACTTATGACAACCGCCGCATCGGTCTTGGGATAATGGGATGGGCCGACCTTCTCATTATGCTTGAAACCCCTTATAATTCAGATGAAGCTTTGCAACTAGCGGAAAAACTCATGTCTTTTATTCAAAAAGAGGCCGACAGCGCCAGCGCCGATCTCGCGGCCAAGAGAGGTAATTTTAGAAACTGGGAAAATTCTGCTTTTTATGACGAATCCACTCAAACGGGACGCCCGCGGCGCAATTCTACCGTAACAACTATTGCACCGACCGGGACAATCTCAATTATAGCCGGATGTTCATCGGGAGTAGAGCCGATTTTCGCGGTCAGTTATGTTCGCACCGTAATGGATAATACGCAAATGATAGAAGTAAACCCTCTTTTTGAATCCCGAGCGAAAGAAATGGGGTTTTATTCGGAATCGCTAATGGAAAGAATAGCTGAAAAAAACTCTATTATTGATTTCGCGGAAATCCCGCAAGATATTAAAGACATATTTGTTACTTCGCACGATGTTTCTCCTCAATGGCATATCAGAATGCAGGCGGCATTCCAGAAACATACCGAAAACGCGGTATCAAAGACCATTAATCTCCCTAATGAAGCAACAGTAGATGATGTCATGACTGCCTTTAACCTCGCTTTTGAATTAGATTGCAAGGGCGTCACAATATACAGGGACGGATCGAGGGCTTTTCAGGTCTTATCGACAAAGCAAACGGGCAAAGAGAAAGAAATGGGCGTTATCGAAGACCGTCCTGAGACGCTCCAGGGAATTACCAATAAAATAAAAACCGGTTTCGGAAATCTTTACGTAACAATAAATACTCATAATGGAAAGCCGTTTGAAGTTTTCGCGCAAATCGGGAAATCCGGCTATGACACTATGGCCGATACCGAGGCGATCTGCCGGCTTGTATCACTGGGTTTAAGAAGCGGAATAGATGTTGAGGACATAATCGAGCAGCTGAAAGGGATTGGCGGAGACACTCATGTTTTCGGCTCAAACGGCCTTATCAGGTCGGTTCCTGACGCTTTAGCGAAAGTCCTGCATAAGCATTTCGGCAATGGCAAAGCATTGAAGGCCCAAACCGACCTTTCGATCTTAAACTGCCCTGATTGCAGAGGCAGGTTAAAGGCCGAATCAGGGTGTATAGTCTGTCCTGATTGCGGTTATTCGAGGTGTTGATAAAATAGACAATGAGCGTAAGAAAAGACGGCCTTTCGGGGCCGTTTTTTTTATAAGGAGGGAAAAACACATTCTTGTCTTTTGTATAATGGGCTTTCATAATGACGTTTTTTTCTTTCATAGAGTCGACCTCGTCAACATTTAACCTGTTGTAATTCAACAACTAATACCATAATGAGCGTTTTATGTTCATTATCGCAAAGCGTTCAATAGTATAGAACTTATGAAAATAATGAACAAATAATAAAAAAATAGTTGCGTTTTATTTATCTATCAGGATGGAGTCCGTCTGGCGGAGACATCCCGATGGCAACATTGTTTGATCGGAAGCGCGGCGTTTTCGGACTATAGCGCGGGTAAAGGTTGCCAAGCAGGCGCTTGGCAACCAGATTTAAAAAAAGCATGGAGTTTACGATTTACAATTTATTTCTTCGGAATATAAAATATCTTGGCTTCGTGGTAACCGACCGAAAAAACTACGCCCTCGCGTAATTCCTTCGAACTGAAATCAAGGATCTCGTCATCGAGAACGTCGTAAATTTTCACTTTCGCCGAACGTATGCCGAGCGAATGCAGATCGACTGACACAACAATTTTCTTGGTGAAATCGCTATTGGAAGCCGTGAACATAATATCGGTGTTGATCATGTACAATATTACGCCGTTATCGTTTACATGCGCGATCAGATCTACGGTGGGATCGGAGGTCGAAACCGGCGAGGTTATTTTCAATTGTTTGAAAATCGAATTTAATAAATTGAGCCTGAGGGGATCGAATTTAGGAGAAATATCGAACGTAAAAAGATAAGCTGTTCCTTTTCCGACCTTTTTATGAACCCCTAAAACTTTCGAGCCGCTGTTCGCGATTACTTTTGCCGTGCCTGCAGACGATATATATCCATACTTGACAGCCCGCAGTTCTTTTTTATCCCAGGTTATATTGGAAGGAGACCAGGCCGCCGAGGTCGAGAGGCCAAGGCCTTTTGAAAGAATTTTGCATGTTTTAAACTGTTCATCGGTTTTGGGTAAGAGCCCGAATAAAACGATATTTTTGCCTCTTTTTAAGGCTTCAACAATTGCTATCTGGGCTTTTTCCGACATATATTCGGCAGTTGGGATAAAATAAAGGTCCTTATCCTGTAAAGCGTTCTCCCCTTCGAGATCTGAAACCGAATAGTCGTATTTCATATTCATAAGGTCCCGCCCAAGAGGATTCAGGTTCTGCGAGACAAGATCATTTACATACGGGAATTGCTCGGTAATCCCAAGATGATTTTGTGTGAGATAAGGCTTATGATAGGCTATTCCGACCTGTGAAACCGATTGTGCGGTATTCAGCCCTATATGCTCCAACACCGTATTCATCTTGCGAATAATATCATAGTTTTCGTTTACCGTACCATCATTGCCAAGCGGCGCGCCTTTCCAATGATCGCGTCCGACAAACATATAATGATTCATTCCTTTCAGCCCGGCGGCGAGGGCGCTCACAATAAGATAGCGATGATAGCGCGGACTAATTGACAGAGCTTGTTTTTTTCTGCTCGCGTCCCCGCTTTCCGGCGCTCCTCCAAAAAGCTGCGGCGTCCAGCAAAAACCGGTCTTACTGGCAAGATATTTCAGGTTTCGGCCAAGCCTGCAATAATCGTCGGGGTCCGGAACCTGCATGCCAATAACCATCTTCTCACCCAGCAACCCGTCGATATCGGCCGGAAGCCCAAAATCGCCGGTCCAGGGCAGATTAACCGAAAAGAAGCATCCAACGCCATGAGCTTCCAATCTCTCCCTTATTGCCTCAATATATCCTGTAATAATTGAGCTTTTGAATTCAACCCAGTCAAAATATCTTATCATATCTTCGGGTTTTTGCATTTCAATTGATAATGGCGGCTCCACATCAATAAAACTTTTGATTTTTTTCCCATAGGCGGCAGGAAGATTTTTAGGTTCTTTATACTTTTCTTCCAGAAATGGGTGATAATATTCTGAGATGGTTACATTATTATAATCTATGGCGAAAGGATCATAATTCCCCCCGAAAGATATCTCGTCGTCAATCTGCAATAGAAAAACCGGGCCTTTCGGGAAAATATAGTTCTGTATTACTTCAATAAGGCCGGACAAATAACGCTTAATATGCGCTATGTATTTTGGGTGCATATAACTTGGCTGGTATCCATTATGGCCGGCAAGACCGCTATCGGCCGTTACCAGTTCACCGGTATGGTCTCTGGCAACAATAGCTTCATCGGCAAAAAGATATTTCGGCAAACCGCCATTGTTCCATTCGGCCTTGATCCACGGTCCCGGTTTTAAAATAATCTTAAAACCGAATTCCCGCGCCAATTCCAAAAATACTATAAGATCCTTATCCGGCCCCGTAAATCCGCGAAAATCGAATTCTCCAGGACGTTCCTCATGTAGATTCCATGGGATATAAGTCGAAATAATCTTAAAACCGGCTTTTTTCATGCGTTCAAAACATATTGACCAATAACGTTTTTCGACCCGAAAATAGTGCATTTCCGCCGAAAACGGCAGGAATTCATCCCTGCCGATTACAAACTTGTTGTTGATTATTCCAAGCATATTTTCTACCTGACTCTAAAATCCAAAAGTTCTTATTAAACTTAGAGATAGTACTTAATTTTGCCTAAAAAGTCAATTAAAAAATCATAACGCGTTTTATAATAATGAGTTATGAAAATAATTCTGATACATTTAACGACTGCCATATTGTCAGAGCTATGTCATTACGGCTGAAAAGCATGGACAACCTGGTTGCCAAGCGCCTGCTTGGCAATCTACAAACCCGACAAGTTCAGCGCACAATCCGCCTCCCTCATGGATTCCCGATTGGAGATTTCGGGAATGACAAACTCTTCTGGTTGCCAATCGGCGCTTGGTTACGGAAGAAAACGAATAAGAAACCCGGCATTTTTACCAATAAAAAACCGGACCTCTCGTTTGAGAGGTCCGGTCGGTAGGTTTAAAACCTAAACCAATATCTAATCAGATTCTCAACGTGAATTACTTCAAGCTTGGTTTCTGTTCAAATACGGGTTTGGTCTTTATAACCGACGGTGCTTCCGGATCATTGATTCCAATTGATGGTCCGCCAACCGGAGGACAGCTTGGGCATGGAATTGGGCCCGCGCCACCCTTGAAGTAGGCAACACCATAAGTGATATCAAGACCGTTGTAGCTGCAAGAACCGTTAACATCACCGCAGTAGAAGAACGAGTCGCAAGGAGGAATAGGACAAGAGCCATTGGGACAGGATGGATCCGGGCCGCCCTTGAAGAAGGCAACACCGTAGGTGATATCAAGACCATTGTAGCTAGCACTGCCGTTAACGTCACCGACAACATAGCCGCAACCAGTAGGACATGGATCGTCAACACAATTAAGCGTCTCATCCCATGTTCCGCCGAGAGAAATACATTCCGCTTCGGTATTGTCGGCACAATCGGGGCCGTAGCAACAGCGGCCGATAGGAGCACCAGGGCCATAGAGACAGAATGCAATGTCGACAGAATCATCCATCGTAGCCCATGGATCATAACCAAACAATGGCGCAAACCGCATCGAGTAATCGCCGGTTTGGTTGACAGAGTTACAAAGGGCAGCCTGTCCAGCCTGGGAGAATACTACCTTCGGCTGAATTTCAAGCCAGTATTGTACGCCGGGAGCCAATGTAACGCTAATGGGAATATCCACTCTGCATATTGAATCAGGCGGGACAATTTCTGTCCAGCTATAGAGTCCGTTTGGAACATGGGTTTCATAAACGATTCCGTTCGGAATGTTCGGGATATGCGCACAGTTTGGATCGCCATCAACAGGCTCACCAGCCGGTTGATTGACGGGAGGATTAGTAATAGCGTCGTTTTCGTAAATAGTAATATTAATTCCATCATAATCATCAGGACCGTTTACGTTACCGTTCCAATTCCAAATCCAGGAAATGACTTTCTCAATGGTAACGGAATCAGCGCCAGACAGCACAAAGTCATCCGCCGAACCGAATTGCAACGGATAAACTGGATCACATTGCGAGACGAGGAAGTTACTTATATACTGAGGATCTGTAAGTGTTCCATTATTGTATATAGCGGTGCTATCGCATTCGCTTGCCGGTGCGCAGTTGACATAAGTCGCGCAGTCGAAGCCAATGTTCCATTGGCCGCCAAGAGCGTCGCACTCTATCTCGGTGTTCGTCGCTACGCAGGAAGTATCAACACAGCAGGCGCCGTTCGGTATTTCGCATGGCTCGCAGTTAATGATCAAGAGATACGGGCCAGGAGTGTTCCATAGTGTCGTAACTTCGATGTAAACACGTTGACCGGGCTGGAAGCAGTTAGCTCCGCCTGGATCGAGCTGAGAATCATAGTTCTCGGAACTCGGGAATGTGCCAAAGTAATCGTCGTTAGACACGACCAGAATAGCACAATCGGAAGTATAAATTCCAACCCAAGGATCAAGACCGCCGCCTTGAGCGTATTGGTTGGGAGTATCATTACCGAATACTCTGACATGAAGTCCCTGTGTTACGCCGGCAGGTATATCAACATAGTACCAGTCGCTATCGGTTCCCGTTTGAAGGTCGCCGCAGTAGGCGTATTCGCAAAGAGCTTCCTGAGCGGTAGTGCATGTATCGTTAGGCTCGATATCAATATTTCCGCCCGCGATCTTTCCGTCAGGAGGAGTATCGGTACAATTCCAAGTCGGAGGAGGCGGTGCGCAACCGTTGCCGATATTGGCGACTGTTTCGCCGAAACCGTAGGCGCCTGTGCTGGTATGAATGACAGTGCCGTTAAACGCCAGCGAATAAGGCCCGCCGCCGTCGCCATAGGCGTCATGAATATTGAAGTCATAGCAGAGTGTAGAGTCTAAGCAGATCGAATGGATATAGTGGGAATTACTCGCGTAGGTTCCATTGATGCTGGCAATGGTATCGCCAGTCACCTGCTCAGTGAGTTCCCAGGAAACTTCGGAGCCCCATGAATCGGTAGTAAGATCCAGAATAAGCTCATCTTCGGGGCAGCATGGGTTATCGACACAGTTAAGGCCTTCAACCCAGTCGCCGCCGAGGGATATGCACTCGGCTTCGGTGTTGTCAAGGCAATTGGCGCCGTCGTTATAACAGCATCGGCCTGTAGGAGGAGGAGGATTGCAGACAACGGGGTTAGCGCAAGGCGTGCCGTCATCCGACATTACGAGATCAAACGGACCTGTCGCGCCACCAAATCCATGAACCAATATAAGATAGTTAGAACCGGCTGCAGAACACCAGGAAACTTCTGATTGCAGGCCGCAGAAATCATCGTTGCCTGTAACGCAAATGGGAGCGCCGCAATCCGGGCAATAGACAGAAATCTTGGTGTCATGAGTGGCCGTTCCGTTACAGAGCGATGCCGTCATTGTATTGCCGGTACCTGTAGCGCTGTACCAAACGCCTGGCGAGGTGATTGAAGTACCGCAAGTGGGGAAAGTATCATCAATGGTAGCGTTTACCGTTGTGCCGGGTGTAGTGGAAGGTACCGCAACCGCTATGGCCGCGCCGCAGGAATCGTTGGCTGGGGGAGGAGGAGGATCGGTGCAAGCTAAGGTTGCCCAGTACTGGCTGCCGCAAGGATATCCTGTAAATACCGAGGGGCCAACCCATAGCCAGTAATCACCGGCAGGTTGGAGTCCCGCGCTTATTGTTAACGTAGAGCATGGATCAGCCGTGCCGCTGGTAAGTATAGTGTAATCCAAGCAGTTACCGCTACCGGCGTCTATCAGGAACATGAGAAGAGGTACTTCGGCCACGCCTGTAGCAGTAATTACTTTCGGAGCGGTCAAAGTAAACTGGTACCAGTCGGTATCCCGATATTGAAGTGTATCAGGTGGTGTAACTGTAGTATCAATAAAGAGAAATGTGCCGGTTTCGCCGCAGATTGTATCGCCGCAGGCGATAGTGCTAAACACCGCAGGATCGGAATTACAGCCGCCGTTGAAGTTATCAACGTAATCGGTGGAACATGCCGGTTCGCCTTCCGGTATAGATGTGGGCGGGCAATCTACAATACAGGCAGCAGGGCAATCCACGATATCGATAAACAGGTCGAAATCGGGAACACAGTTGGGCGAAGGCCAGGTATCTACCATGATGTAATATGTGCCGGCAGTAAGCTGTAGCGCCCCGGACGTCTTCACACCTGTCGCAGAATTTCCAATCGAGAAAATACAAGTCCCATCATCAGGACAGGAATCATCGACAAGGAATCCGCTCCAGCTGGTTGTTTTGAAATCGACTGTAACTTCGACACATGTATCGGAAGCGAGCGTGAATTGATAGAATATATCCTCGCCGCCGTCATAGTATCCAAGACATCCGGCATTCTGGAAGTCCCCTCTGCCGCAATTCGTCTGGTTGAGATCGCTGTAAGGCAGAGAACCGACTATTATGGGATCTGTACAGTCATCGCCGGGGGTTGGAGCTGGCGTCTCAATGCAATCAAGCGAGAGGTGATAGGAACCTGTCTGGCCGCCCCAGTGAGTTGCGTCACTGTTAATAGCGTAGGTACCCGGGGGCAGAGTGGCGTTAATCAAAGAGAACCAACCATCGAGACTGCCGTCGTCGTCAAACGCAATCATACTGTCACAGGGGGATCCCCAGAGTTCAAGGTAAGTATCATTGATATCAATATCAACCGGACACTCACCCGGCGCAACTCTGTACGTTTCAATAGTCACATCCCATGACGCATAAGTGTTATCCAGAGTGAAAGTGTACCAGTCGTTATTATCGGTACCGAAAGCCAAATTAGCGCACATTACTGTGTCGCCACAGGCGATAGGCTGAGCGATAAGGCAGGAATCGTTAGGCTCAACTTCGGCAATCTGGTTAAGAACGACCGGAGGAAAGTCGCTTTCGTAGCCGATGCGGGCCATAATCTCATTAGCTTCCGCCCTTTCGGCGTCGGTTACGATTCCATCGGCCTTGATTTCCATCAGCCAGATTCGGTCTCTTTCAGCGACGCTCATTTCTTGAGCTTCGGTGACGTTGCCGTCAGTCGCGGAAAGATTAATACTCTCCATTGAAGCTTTGGCCTCGGCAATACGGGCGGCCTTTTCAGGCGTCATCTCGTCAGTTTCAACCGCATTAACATCTATATACCCCGGTTTTTCGGGGCCGGAGAGCGGTTTATCAACAACAACTTCCTTCACCTTCTCAACAGCGATAGCTCTTTCAACTTCCTGCTGTTGCTGGAGGCTGGATGTCGGAGTCCGATCAATGTTGCCGGCTATAGAAACCGTCCAGACTAATGCCACAATTAAAATTAAACACAAGGGAAAGAATTTTTTCATATTTCTTTCTCTCCTAAATTTAAAAAAGTTCAGTTAAAAAATAGCAAACGAAATAAAATTCCTGATTTCCAAAAATTAAGTTACACGATTTAATTAGGCGTAAACCTAAGTTGGTTTTTTCTAAGCAAACACCTCCTTCTTTGAAGTTAGTTTTCAATTAACAGGTAAAGCGTTTGAAGTATTAGAATGTATTTTTTCTCTGGCCGCTGCCAGTAGTCCAATAAGGAGAAAATCTCCTTTTTAACCTTGAAGCCTTTTCATGAGTAGAATAAAGTTTGCTTCCCCTAAAAATTACCCTAATTTCTACTCCTACAAAAAACGCAAGCAGTCAAATCCTGATTTATTATAAGCATAGGCAACTAAAATGTCAAGTAAAATATTCCGTTTTGACCGATTTTTTTAGCCTTATCGCGGGGAGACGAGCTCCCCGCCTACAGCAACCTGGCTTTATCTGGCTGCCAGCTCCTGTTATTCGCAATTTCCTCCAAATGGAGCCGGGCCTCCCTTAAAGTATGAAATTAAATATGTAACATCGAGTCCATTAACATTGCAAGAGCCATTGGCATCGCCGCCCAGCAACGGGTCGGGAGCTGGACCGCCTTTCAAAAAGCTAATCAGAAAAGTCACATCAAGACCATTTACACTGCCGCTGCCATTAGCGTCGCCGGGGATATACGGGGGACCTGTATAAGAAGTATCTACAACGGTTTGCGTCTCGGCTATTCCTGAAAACGGTTCCTGATTGCCCGCAAAATCATAAGTTCGAGCTTCAAAGAAATATGAATGGTTTTGCACACCCGTGAACGCCGAATCAAGGCCAGAGAAACCTGTTATCCAATCGACCCAATTTCCTGCTTCGCCATCTTTATAACGTACGTCGTAAAAACCGCTCACGCCCGAACCCGAATCCGAACCTTCGGACCATGAGACAAGAAATGTCGGATCAGATGTTGTATCGGGAGAATTCGCTTCACATCCATACGGTTGCGAGTTATCAAACAACATCGTGTCGAAACCGGAGTTGGCATAAGATAGATTGCCAAGCCCATCAATGAGCCATAGAAAAATCGAGTACATGCCGACGGTATCCGCAAGAAAGCTTTGCGGCGAGCTATCGAAATGGCCGGTCGTATCATAATCGGCAGTTGGCGGCATTCCAATTTTATATAGAGCCATCGAAATTCCCGTTGAATCCGAGGGATCCGTCCAGGAAATACTGAAATTCGGATTTGTGAACCAGCCGTCCGGAGAAGCGTTAAACCCAACCGGGCTATCAGGAGGCGTATTATCGATTCCAAACGTTCCGACGCCGGAGCTTGCCAAATTGCCGGCGATATCCCGCGCCAAGACTCTCCAGTAATAACGAGTATTAGAGGATAAATCAAAAGGCGCGGTATATGATGTATTAGCGGTAGAATCTTCAAATGTCAAAGGCAAATTAAAATCTGACTCGGTGTCAACCTGCAAAATATACTTATCCATTCCTGAACCGCCGTCAGAAGACGCTTGCCATAAGAATTCCGGCCGCGGATCGGCCATCCAAATATCTCCGGGAGAAGTCAGGACCGGCGTTGTAGGATCCGTATTATCAAGCCGGAAAAACTGCACGGAGGAAAAATCTGACCAGATACCGCCGTTTCCGGCGCGTATTTTCCAATACCATGTTCCATCGGAATCCAGACTGTCTATCAGGCTGAATGTAGTATCGGCAATGGTCGAGTCATCGACTAAGGGGTTGTTAAAAAGCGGAGAATTTTCCAGCAACAAATGGTAGCTAACCGCCGTTTCGGAGGCGCTCCATACCATTTCGGGAAAAGGATCGCCGATATATTCGTTCCCCACAGGGAAAATCGGTGTTGGCGTATCAATGATCCCGCCTATTTGCAGCAAAGTGTTATACGCGTTGATGCGTCCAGTCCCGAGCATGCCGGCATAACCCGGGTTTATCCCGTCGATATTGTCCGCATAATCGACTATCAACGCCCTTGCCTGCGCCCTTGTAATACCGGGGTCGGCGGCGAAAATAAGCCCAACAAGACCGGTTACGAACGGTGCCGCCATAGAAGTGCCGTCGAGATAGTCATAATTATTATTGTAAATAGTTGATATGATGCTGACACCCGGGGCGCTGACATCCACCCACGATCCGTAACTTGAGAAGCTCGCCTTATGATCGGCTTGGTCCGTAGCCGCGACCGTTATAACATCGGTATGAGACGCAAGATATGGCGCAACAGTATTATTATCATTTCCAGCCGCTGTTACTATAACAACGCCGCTGTTTTTAGCGTAATTGGCCGCGTTGTTTATGCTGTTTGACGATCCCCAGGAACAGTTCAGGGATTTGACACCTTTATTAGCGGCGTAATAGAATGCGGAGGCCGCAAAATCCATACGAACATAACTATAACCATTGACATCGAGCCAGCCGATTCTTAAAGCCATTATCCTGCAATCGAAAGCCGTACCGGCCACGCCGCGGCTGTTATTTGTTTCGGCGGCCGCGATTCCCGCTACGTGCGTCCCATGCCCCGCAAAATCCATCGGGTTGTTATCAGGCGTTTGATCATCTTCGCCGGGCGCGCCGGTTACGCCCGTAACCCAGTCCCATCCTCTGTAATCATCAATATATCCGTTCCCGTCGTCATCAACGCCGGTTGTGCCGTTCCATTCGACATCGTTAATCCAGATATCATCATTGAGGTCAGGATGGTCCCAATCAACGCCGGTGTCCGGGATTCCAAGCACTATGGAAGGGTCTCCCTGGGTTATATTCCAGGCGTTCCTGGCGTTTATCTTGGTTATCCCCCATTGGTAGGCGAGGTACGAATCGTTGGGGGAGAATGTCAGCTTATGCACCCCGACAGGTTCGACATGATCGACTGAGGGCAACTCATCATAGGCCGATAGTACGACCGAAAGTTCATGGCCCTGATCGAAAGTCAGCGAATAATAACCGGCCATGGCGGGCTCGCCATGCTCTTTTGCCTTAGGAAATAGCGGCCAGATATGGCTTGTGCCGAAACGGGCGTTGAGTTGATCGACATCGGCGATGCCGGTTGATACTGTCCCGTTCACAATAGAATAATCTATGGGGGATAATTCCTCTTTGAATACAACTATGACAGCATTAGGAGCATAGCTTACTCCGGGTTCAAAATAATTAGCTGCCGGAACCAATGAATATAAAAAAGCCAACGGCACAACCGCCGCTACAAGCCCCCCTCCTATATATTTTCTCACTTTTACTCCTCTTCTCTACCCCATTAAAATTACAAAATTCTATCTCAACATAAATAACTTCACACTGGCGGAAACAGTTTCCCCTCGCAACCGCGCAAAATAGATGCCGCTGGCTACGCTGCCGTCATTATTATTCGTACCGTCCCATACGATAATTCCGCCGCCGAAAGACTGATGTCCTTCCATTAAAGTTTTAACTTCTCTCCCAAGGATATCATAAACAACAAGTTCATAATTTCCATCTTTGGGAATTTCATAGTTTAAGGAAACCGGGCCATTGAACGGGTTGGGATAACTCGAAAGCGAGATCCCGAGCGCATTGGGTGAAGCGAGTGAAGATTTTTCAGAAAGAAAATTATCAAATTCGGCATCAACAGCTTCGCCTGAACTGTTCGAAAACTCAGCTCTGACTATCCTGATTAAATTATCGGAATATTGATCTTCGACCGAATAGTTTACGGTAAAAAGACTGCCCTCAGCAAATAAGGACCTCGATCCATCCCAGTTGTAAACGGCAACCATCAATTCGCCATTTTCCGCAGCCCACGATAAATTAAGGTCATCTATGGAATCATTAATCAATACAGATTCAATCTCGATTTTATCCCGGTCAAATTCCAACACAAAATAGGCCCCTCCCAGCGACTCCTGACATTCTATATTTACTTCAAAAGAGGAATAAATGTCAAGATTCGAATATGCGCTGCGATGTTCTCGCAATATGTTCGTTTTTTTCAATTCATTGACCACGGGCGCATAAGGGTCCGACCTAAGTAAAGTATCCCCTGAAATTATGCCCATAAGGTAAACAAGGTCTGAGATAGATGCCTGGATACCGTCCCGATTGCAATCGGAATTGGCGTATTGACGTCTCGAAAATTCAACTTGGCCCATAAAGTAATTAAGAAACGTTATGGCGTCTCCAATTTCATACGCAAACCCATTAACGTTTATATCGCCGTAGAGCGGACTGATAATTAGAACATCCCCCTGTACCAAAGAAAGAGAGGGCGGCACTATCCATTCGCCGCTTTCAAGCAAAATATTATTATCCGGATATGGGGTAACAGGGTCTTCATAAAAGGTAAAATGCGTAAGAAGATCATAACCAATATCCTCGGTTGTTACTCGGCAAGAGATCCACGCGAAAATCGTATCTCCGTCAATAGGCGGAATTACGGGCGGAGGGGTAAGGTTAGTAAAGAGATTTATTCCTATCCTCCCCGGTATTGAAAGGTCTGTTTCAAAATTTTGAAAAAACATATTCGGCGCGACAACAGTAGGCGTTAAAAGGCTCGGATCATAATTTAGCAAAATATTTATTCCGACTGTAGGCTGGGTCACGCTAATTTGAATCGGTATAAGCAGGTTCAGCTCTCCGGGAAAAGCTTCAATCATCGGCCCAAAATAAACCTCATATATATCGGTGATTTCATCAGACAATGGATAATCGTTCTCCGCAGACGCTGCTCCGTCCAAAAGCATAAGGCATAATGCTATTATTATCGTGATCTTATTTCTCATATCTCACTCCAAACCGCTCATCATCCCCACTATCGTTTCCCGGACAGGTCAAAAAACCTATCAATAGCTCCACCGCCCCCCGGCGAAACCGGAGGCGGAGGCGGACCGCCCTTGAAATAATTTACAAGATATATAACATCAAGGCCATTGGTTGTTCCGCTTCCATTTGCGTCTCCCGATTCTATCGGATCAGGCGCGGGGCCTCCCTTAAAGTAATTAACGAGATATATAACATCTAATCCATTGAGCTCGCCACTGCCATTGGCATCGCCTCGAATATAAGTAATAACGGTAATATTCACCTGAGTAGTGTCTGTATAAAGGGAGTCGTCTGTGGCGACAACAGTGATTGAGTGATCGCCCCCCTGCTCATAGGTCGGCGCCCAGAAAAGCGACGCGACGCCTCCGCCTGAATCTGCAAACACCATTCCTGTAGGAAGAGTATCTACTAAACTTATTGTTATCGCATCTCCCTCTGGATCAACAGCTATAATCAAGACATTCAGCGTATCCAGAGCGTTCACAAATTGCGGTAGAATTGGGTTGAAAATCGGCGGATGATTGCCTGATGTAATAACCTCAATATTCACAACTTGCGAATCAGCTAAGGCCGGATCAAACTGATCGATACAGCCAAAAGTCATCTGATATAAACCGATATCATTAAAGCCCGGCCTCCATTGGAACATGCCTGTTCCATCTCCAAAATCCATGAATACGGCAGAATCCGGTAGATTCCTATAGAAAAGCGTTGGCGTCGTAGAATCAGGATCAAACGACGAGACAGGGAACGACAGCATAAAGCCATCGCCAATAATTGTGTCCGCAATTGGACTTAACACAGGCGGTCGATTAACATCAAACACCTCAAGATGCACCGTCATGCTTACAAACAAAGTCGGGTCTTGACTGTCAACAGCCATAAATCGGACAGAATCAATTCCGGCCTGGAAGAAATCGGGAATAAATGTATATGTTCCGGTACCGTCGCCATGATTTATAAAAGTAGAATTTCTGGGCGGGCTCAATACAACAAGATTGGGTATCGTACTATCGGGATCAATAGAGATAACGTCAAATATCAAAGTATCGCCTTCATTAAGACTTTGGGACCCAATGGGAGAAATTACGGGCGACCTGTTGAAATTTGTCACCGTAATCGAAACGGTATCAGAATCAGCAATTGTCGAGTCCTGCGAGTCGACGGCGGAGAATATGATTTGATACACTCCCGCCTGGAAGAAATTAGGAGTGAAACTGAAATATCCAAAACCATTGCTTGAATCCACAAAGGCAGCGTTTGGGGGTAAGTTTTGAGCGGCCAACACCGGTATTGTAGAATCGGGATCGGAGGCAGAAATCAAGAACTCAAGAACGTCCCCTTCCAAGACTGTCCTGTCGCTGATAGGATTAAGCTGCGGACTCTGGTTTCCAGCTTCTACAACTGTCAAATCAACGTATTCAGAGTCTGCGGCGCCCTCGACATCAGTAGCCACAATAAGCATATTATAGATTCCGGCCTGGTTATAGAAAGGCTCATAATGTATGGTGGCGATATTATTGGATGAATCAGTAAACACCAGATTATATGGCGCGCCTTCAAGTGAAAATACGGCTATTGTAGAATCAGGATCAGCTGAAGAAATAAGAACGTCAAGGGTATCTCCCTCGACAACCGTAAGCGGCCCGATTGTATTTAGGGTCGGGACCTGATTTCCCATTCCCACAACCTGGATAAATGTGGGATCGGTATCAATCAAATCACCATCGGTTGCCGCGAAATAGATGATGTAAATACCAGCCTGGGTAAAGTCCGGGTAAAATATAAATTGTGCTGTTCCATCGCCATTATCGACAAATTCGGAGCGCGCCGGAAGGGGTTCACTGCAATTGCAGTTGATGAACATTACAATCGAATCTCCATCGGGATCAATCGCGGAGATATCCATAATCAACGTATCGCCTTCATTTACAATGCCCGGATTAATCGGGTCGAGTATCGGGCTGCGGTTAGTCTGAATTACTGATAGATTCAGCCAGCGCGTATCGGTTAAGGGCGGATCATCGCTGTCCGTAGCGAAGAAATAAGCTGAGTCGGCGCCAAGCTGATTATAATCAGGATAAAATATGAATTCACCGGTACCATTACCGGTAATATTAAATTCGGAGTTCATGGGCAAATAGCCGTTCGAAAGTGAAATAGGGCCTGGAGTTTGGTCGGAGGAATCAGTAACAACGATGGAAATGATGGTAGTATCTCCTTGATGAACAACTGTATCCCCGCTAAATGTAATAATCGGGGGAAGGTTGACATCGGTTATTGTTATTAACACTTCTTCGAAATCTGAAAATCCGCCGTCATCAACAGCTGTAAACCTTACTCTTTCTGTACCGGCAGAATAGAAATCCGGGTAGAAAACAAACCGGCCGGTTCCGTCGCCAAAATCAGTAAAGAATGATGAATCGGGATTGCCGGAAACAAATAGGCTGGGCGTATATCCTTCGGGATCAGTCGCGGAAACGTTAATGACAAGGCTGTCTCCCTCCAACACTGTCTGAGGGCCGATTGGATCTAAAATAGGAGGCTGGTTTCCTTCCTCCGCGACATGGATATAAGTTGTCGCTGAATCATAAACTGTTCCATCGAAGACACTGAACGTTACAACATAATCCCCCGATTGCAAGAAACTTGGCGAGAAATTAAATAATCCGGTCCCATCGCCATTATCGGTAAATGTCATATTAGTAACCAAAGAATCGGCGGAAAGTATTAAAGAGTCTTCATCGGGATCTGTCGCGGAAATCGGAATATCAAGAATAAATCCCTCTGTTATAAAGTACGCGGAATCAATCGGCGCGAGAACCGGAGGCTGGTTGCCAGTTTCAAAAACGGTAATTTGAACAAATTCGGTATCGGCGTCAACGCCATCCGTAACCGCGAAAGTAACATTATATATGCCGCTCTGAGTATAGTTAGGCATAAACTGGAAAAACGCCGTGCCATCACCATTATCAACAAAGGACATATTCAAGACCAATGGTTCGGCTGTAATTGCGAGAGTGTCGCCGTCAAGATCAACAGCTGAAATAGCAAGTCCAAGAGAGTCTCCCTCAAATAATGTCTGATTGCCGATAGCGCCAAGCACCGGCGGTTGATTAATGTCGCTGACTACAATTTCAACATCTTCGGAATCGGCCAGATCTCCATCTGTAGTAACAAACAGGACATTATATGTTCCGGCCTGATAGAAATCCGGAGTAA
>CAZKYQ010000029.1:0-3347 GCA_964556975.1 uncultured Ignavibacteria bacterium | reverse complement strand
TGTGAATCGGACGCTAATCCATCATAGGCGATAAACAACACATTGTAAATCCCGGCTTGAGAATAATCCGGCATAAATTCAAACAGCCCGGTACCATCGGATGAATCGGCAAATGTGCTGTTAACCGGCAAAGAATCGGCAAATAGCGATGGTATTGTACCATCAGGATCGGATGCGAAAACATTAAATTGAAGCGTATCTCCCTCATTTACTATTTGCGGTAAAATTGGCATGAGCACAGGAGGTAAATTCACATTAATAACGGTTATTTCAACATACTCGGAATCGGCAAATTGACCATCATCCGCTATAAACAAGACCGTATCAATACCCGCCTGTGAATAATCAGGTATGAATTCAAACGATCCTGTTCCATCAAAATTATCAACAAAAGTCGCGTTTGGCGGAAGACCGATAACTGTCAATACCGGAATTGTGCTATCGGGGTCAACCGCTAATATAAGTAATGAAAGCGTATCGACTTCGTTAACCGTTTGCGGTCCAATAGAATCTAATACGGGATATTGGTTTCCGGCTTCCACAACAGTCACCTCTACATATTCAGAATCGGAAAGCGCTCCATCGGTCGCAATAAACAGAATCGTATCTATGCCTGATTGGATATAATCCGGAGTAAATATCAACAATCCCACTCCGTTAAGCGAATCAACGAAAACCGCGTTTACAGGCAATTGCTCCGCTAAAAGCTGGGGTGCGGTGCTGTCGGGATCTGTAGCCGAAATTAGAACCATTAAAGTATCATTTTCTATGACGCTTTGCGGCCCAATTGGATTAAGAGTCGGCGGGAAGCCAAAATCAATAACCGTAATTTCAACCCATAATGAATCATATTGGTCTCCATCAAAGGCACGGAACAACACAGAGTCGATACCTGCCTGAGTGAAGTCCGGATCAAAAGTAAACAATCCATGGCCGTTGCCCGAATCCGCAAATACCGCATTGGCAGGCAAATTAAACGCCTGTAACGCCGGAGTTGTGCTATCCGGATCAGAAGCGGTTACAACGAATTCCAGATGCTCGCCTTCAACAACGGTTTGCGGCGGAATTGAGTCAATCTCAGGCGGAAGGTTTCCAACATCGAATACGAAAATATTGACAACCTCCGAATCGGCCAGAGCTCCATCTGAGGCTATGAACGTTAAAACATAAGTACCGCTTTGTGTATAATCCGGTGAGAATGTGAAGAAACCGCGTCCATTCAAGCTGTCGGCAAAAGACGCGTTTACAGGCAGATTTATAGCGGAAAGCGATGGTATTGTACCATCAGGATCAATGGCGTTTACAATAAAGCTCACCGTCTGGCCCTCGAAAATAGATCGGTTATTAATAGGGTCTATTACAGGAGGCCTGGGAGTATCGTTTACCGTAATTTCAACCGTCTCCGAATCTGATGATACGCTGTCAGAGGCAATAAACGTTACATAATACAGGCCCGACTGGAAGTAATCAGGATCAAATCTAAAGCTCCCCGTGCCATCCTGGTTATCTGTAAAGCTGGCGTTTATGGGAATATTCAAAGCGGTCAATACCGGGATTGTCCCATCAATATCTGAAGCTGTTATATTAAGAACCAATGAATCGCCCTCGCTCACCGCCTGCGGGCCAATCGGATCTAATACCGGCACCACGTTTATATGGTTTACGGTAATATCAACAAATTGAGAATCGGCCGCCGCGCTATCAGAGGCATAGAATAGGAGCGTATATAGACCTTCCTGAGAGAAATCGGGAAGGAACCTGAAAGCTCCGGTGCCGTCGCCGTTGTCAATAAATGTGGCGTTAGCGGGAAGGTTTTCAGCTATTATCAATGGAGTAGTATCCGGGTCTGACGCCGTAATTGTAAACAGAAGCGAGTCGCCCTCGTCAACAAATTGCGGTGTTGGGATAGAATCCAGTACAGGCACGCGGTTTATGTTATTTACGATAATATCAACATACTCCGAATCAGCCAACACGCTATCGGATGCTATGAACAAGACTTGATATGGCCCCGCTTGATTATAATCGGGCAGGAACCTGAAACTGCCAGTGCCGTTATTATTGTCAATAAATGTCGCGTTAAGCGGCAAACCAACAACTGTAAGCAATGGTGTTGTTAAATCAGGATCAGTTGCGCTTATGGCAAATATCAACGAATCAGCCTCATCAACAAATAGCGGAGTAAGAATGGGAGCTAATACTGGCGCGAGGTTGATTTCATTTACGGTAATATCGACAAGCTGTGAATCAGCGTCCTGGCCGTCAGACGCGATAAATAATATCTGGTAGGGGCCGCTCTGCGTGTAATCCGGCAGGAACCTGAAATCTCCGGTACCGTCGTTGTTGTCGATGAATGTCGCGTTTGCGGGCAAGCCTTCGGCTGTTAGAACTGGAATAACCAGATCAGAATCGCTCGCTGTAATTGTAAACAGCAAGGAATCGGCTTCATCAACCGCCTGCGGCGACGGAATCGAATCAAGAACAGGGGCCCGGTTAATATTGTTAACGGTTATATCAACAAATTGCGAGTCGGCCAAAGCGCCGTCTGACGAAATAAACAGGACCTGATAAGGGCCCGACTGGAAGTAATCAGGATCGAACCGGAAATCACCGGTACCGTCGTTGTTGTCGATGAATGCCGCGTTGGCAGGCAAGCCTTCGGCCAATAACGCCGGGATCGTGGAATCGACATCGCTGGCGGATATTGTGAATAAAAGTGAATCCCCCTCGTCTACAAATCTTGGCGTTGCTATAGGACCAAGAACCGGCCTGCGGTTGATATTATTGACCGTAATATCAACATACTGAGAATCGGCCAAAATGCCATCGGAGGCTATGAATAATATTTGATAACTGCTCGCTTGGAAATAATCAGGGTCAAACCGGAAATTGCCGCTGCCGTTGTTGTTATCTATAAACGCGGCGTTCGCGGGTAAGCCGGCAGCCGACAACACCGGGATCGTGGAATCAATATCGCTGGCGGTTATCATAAACAACAGCGAGTCGCCCTCGTCCACAAATCGCGGCGTTGCTATAGAATCAAGGACCGGCGCGCGGCTGATATCATTAACCGTAATATCAACATACTGAGAGTCGGCAAGATTTCCATCCGAAGCTATAAACAATACTTGATACGGCCCTGACTGGAAGTAGTCGGGATCGAACCTGAAATCGCCGGTGCCGTCGTTATTGTCGATGAATGTCGCGTTGGCGGGCAAGCTTTCGGCTGTCAGCGCCGGGATCGTAGAATCAATATCGCTGGCGGTTATCGTAAATAGCAGTGAATCGGCCTCGTCTACAAATTGTGGCGTGGCTATTGAATCAAGAACAGGGGCGCGGTTGATGTT
>CAZKYQ010000028.1:20493-22246 GCA_964556975.1 uncultured Ignavibacteria bacterium | reverse complement strand
ACCGTCCCGCCATCTTTGGCCTCAAGATCGAAAGTGACCGTCGTGGGATCGTCTTCCCTTTTAAAACCCCATTGAAAGGCAAACTTTTTCGGCCGGTCAGTCGTTACAACCTTGCACTCCGATTCCGACGTATAGAAATCCGGTCCCCAGTCTTCCCAGCGGAAAACCATACTCCCCCCCGGTTTGGGATCAATTTCGGTGGCATGGGTGAAAAACGCGTTCCAGCCGTCGCCGGAGGTTATCGTATCGTAAACCTTTTCGGGCGGCACGGCGATGAAAGTTCGTTGTTTGATGTCATGTCCAAACGGTTCACTCATTTTGACTCCTATTTTTGATTTTAAACTAAGAATAAGAACGCTAATTATTACTAATCTGTTTCAATAATCATAAAATAATGGTGATTGACTAATAAGAGAAATTCATTATCTTTAGCCAGATTCGTATATCTTCGATACGCTGGCAAAAGGAGTAAAAATGAGAAAACTCGATTATTTAAAATTGTTCGTTTTGATTATTATATTATCGATAGCTTCAAACGCGGCTTTTGCCCAGTGGCCGTCCGATTCCGACAGCAACATGGTGCTTTGCGACAGATCGGGCGAGCAGGCCTTGCCGAAAATCGCCGCAACTTCCGATGGCGGATGCTATGTAAGCTGGTACGACAACGCTTCCGGCAATTACGACGTTTATATGCAAAGATTAAACAGCAACGGCGAAATCCAATGGGCCGCAAACGGACTGTTAATCAGCAATAATCCACAGGAAACATGGCTCACCGATTACGATATGACTGTCGATCAGAGCGATCACGCCATAGTCGTATTCAATGATATCCGCGCGGGGGGCGACTGGGATATCTACGCCTATCGTATAAGCCCTGCAGGAAATTTCGTCTGGGGAGCAAATGGCCTGACTATCTCGGATAATACCGGCTTTGAGCCGGATCCGGTCGTTACGATTACGTCATCCGGTAACATAGTATTCGCCTGGCAGGAAGAGACAGTAGTTCATCTCAGAAAAGTAAATCCCGCAGGTATCGATATGTGGTCGCCCAATACAATTACGCTCACATCGCCTATCGGACTGTCTCGTCCGCAAGTAGCGTCGGCCGAAAACGACGGCGTCGTTTTATCGTTAATGGTCGCCAGCGGCACCAATTGGTGGGACCCGCAATATCTTTACGCCCATAAATTCGATTCATTAGGTACAGCATTATGGGACACAAACGGCGTAGCTATTACTACTGCGGGCGGGATCGCGGGCTACATGAATCATAATATCATCACAGACGGCGCGGGCGGCGGTTATTCATTCTGGTACGATACGAGAGCTATGGATCATCATGTTTATGTTCAGCATGTTTTATCAGATGGAACAATGGCTTGGACAGCAAACGGTGTTTCGGCATCGCTGGCAGCAGGCGAATTGCAGATGAATCCGTCATTAGTGCGTATTCCATCCTCCGGGGATATACTGGTTTTCTACCTTGCGACCGATCTAAATCAGAATTTGAATGGCGTTCACGGCCAAAAACTCGATTCCACCGGCGCACGGCAATGGGGATCGAACGGTATGGCTCTTGTACCATTGAGCAACCAGACAAGAAGCCATATCTCCGCCCAACCTCAATCCGACGGCGCGGTTGTGGTCTATAAAGAGTTCGCGGTAAGCGATGTCATAAACAGCTATGTAAAAGCCATAAGAGTCGATATTACCGGAAACCCGGTCTGGACTGCCTCGCCTGTTGATATGT
>CAZKYQ010000028.1:0-20393 GCA_964556975.1 uncultured Ignavibacteria bacterium | reverse complement strand
TTATTCACCTTCAATTGGTTTAAAATGAACATTTTGAGTCCCACCCGGCATACGCAAAGCAACAATATAATCGTAAAGCATACTCCCAAGAGTCTTATCTTCATCCCAGCCATATGGAAAATAAATAAATCCATTAACGCTTTGGCCCGGAAAAACCGTGTTGCGTCTGAGGATTCCCGAACTAAAGCTGTTTTGAAATAAATCATACCACAATGCCGTATTAGTCATATTATTGATAGTACGATCAACCACCCTGTCTCGCTTTTCTGATTGGTCGTTGAAAGTCGTTGTTGCAGAAGATCCGTCATTAAATCGTGTTTTCGCAGTTGTTGGTTCGACCGCCATCGTTTGAAGTGTCCCGCCAATAGCTTGCATTATCTGAATCGCCGCCTTTTCGTTAGATATATGAGCCAGGATTCTTGTAGGCGACTCAGGTTCGCTCGATCTCGACCCAACCCAAGCAAATGAACTAACCCTTAAAGTTGAAAATCGCAAAGGCTCCAGTAAATAGGGCTCGTTTGATGTGTTCTGATATAGAAGCCACAAACGGATATAAGGACGGCGTGCCAAAATAATCGGCTCAAGCGATAACAAGAGAAACGCATCTTCAGATTGAACCGCAGCGATAGGTTGGCCGGATACAAAAAACGGGAATATGTTTTTACTTTTTTGGGGCATATATTTGGTAACTGGAACGGTACTTGCACAGCTTAATACTATAACAGGAAATAATATTATATGGATGAACCTGCGAATTATCATTCTTCACCCCCGGTAGATTCAGCAATTCTCTGTTAGCAATCTGCGCCACACTCTGCGCAAATTAATATCTTTATATATTATATACTAAACTGAATCACGATGGTCAATACCAAAAATGACCCTCGTATAGGCGTTCTATTGAACGCCCGTTACGGGACAATAGGACGTTTTGTCAAACGCCTCTACGAAAAAGCATCAGGATGTCATTCATTCCATCCTGACGCATGCCAAAAACGTAAATACTAAGTAGGGGTTTGATTAATCAAACCCCTACAGGCAATATTATAATTTTATATTTTACCCCAGCGAAACATCAAGATATAGCATTACCACAATGCCGACCATAGTCCCGATCGTGGCCAGGCGTTCGTGGCCTTTGCGGTGTGTTTCCGGTACAATCTCATCGCTGATAACATAGAGCATTGCCCCCGCCGCGAATCCCATAGCATAAGGAAGAATCGGGGCGGCAAAAGAAACAGCCCACGCGCCAAAAAGAGCCAGCGGAATTTCCACGAGTCCCGCCCTGATACCGACCAGGCTGGCGTAGAAATAGGTACCCATGCCAATACTTAACGATGCTATAGCCACCGCCAGGCCTTCGGGGATATTCTGAATGCCAATCGCAAGCATCAGCTTTAGGGCGTTATCAATATCTCCCGAACCGAAACCGACTCCAACGGCAAGGCCCTCCGGAGCATTATGCAATGTTATAGCCATAATGAATAGCCAAACGCCCCTGATTTTCTTGGCCTTTCTGCCCTCGAGGCCCGAAATAGCATGCTGGTGGGGGAAAATATGATCAGACATGTCCAGCAATAAGACGCCCAAACCGATTCCGATTATAACGGGCATAATGCCGCCGTATTCAACTCCCGGCAAAATGAGGCTCGTAAAGCTCGCGGTAAGCATAATGCCCGCCGCGAAACCAAGCGCGACATCCAGAAATTTTTCCGATGGTTTTCTCCATATCAATACAGCCAACGCTCCAATAGCGTTGAAAAGTGTTATTATCAACCCTCCGACAAGCCCCTGCCAGATAGGATTGGAGCCCGCTATTGCCCGGAACGCGCTTTCTAACCAGCTTATTTCCATTTAACACTCCTATTAAAAGTCATCAAATTCAGAACCTCATTATGACTATGATAATCATAATCAAATATAATTAACAGCTTCAACTTTGTCAATTTCTTTTTTGTTCCTGAATATAAACGGCTACCGTTTTGCTTTTGGCCCTCCGTAAATCCCCCTATCCGAATTCGTACCGTCGAGATCTGTTAAAAGCGGGTTTCCTGAATCAATGAGCGGCGATCCTTCGGCTAATTTAAAGTTTTCAAAATCAATAAATAGCGGATCCACGCTAATGTTGCCGTACTTCTCGGTATAATCCGGCATATCTCTGTATTCGCCCTCGGCATTATCCCAAACATTATTGTATGAAATTTCGAAGTTATATAATGTGCCGTAATTCCAGATCCCCACGCAGGGACAGACCCATTGTTTTCTCCAACCATTTTTCATTATGATATTATTAGAGAACCTTCCGGAGCATTCATCCGACCAGATAGCCATACCGCAGTTTCCGTTGTTGTATACAATGTTATTAGTAGCGTCCATATAGGACGTCCCGGTGGCGATAATACCCCATCCCAGGTTATCCCGCACAATATTGTTCGAACATATAACCCTTGAATCTCCAAATGATCCTATACCCTTCCAATAGTTTGAGATCCTGTTTCTGACTATGACCGCGGTGGCGTCCCAGGTAATTCCGATTCCCGCGCCCCGGCCGCCGTTTATAATATTATCAGCTATATAGGCCGTCGCCCCTCTATAGAGCGCGATACCGTCCCATGTGTTATTTTCAATTCTGTTATTATTAATAAATAGCTCCGCCCCTTCGCGTCCCATGACACCGCCGATCCCGACTACAACCGATTCGGGGCGATTTGTGTTATCTGCTATCAGACATTGTTCAACGGCGACGCTTCCCCATTTCACGACAACCGCCGCGTTGGTGGCGTTGCCGTCAAGATCGCGAACGCCGCCGGTTATTTTCAAATTTGAGATTTTCGAGCCGTAGCTTCGCAGAAAAAGAACGCCATACCCGGCGTTGGTGATTAACACTGTTGAGTCCGCTCCTGCCCCAACTATATTCAATCCCTTATTTTCGATTAAAAATCCTCGGCTGGCGGAGACCGAAGTAATATGATTTTCGCAGTTTCCACAAAGAGTTTCCGGAAACGCAAAAGAATTCGATTGATAACTGCCGCTTTTGATAAACACGGTATCTTTATCCGATGCGCTATCGAAGGCTGTTTGAAGGTCTCTGTAAGGATTGCTGATTAAGCCGTTGCCTCGGAGGCTATCGGCAATATCATCGACATAGATTGTTTCAGCATGGCCATTTGAAAAGAGGCCGAATAAAACCAATAACATTAAGAACGGCTTTCGCATATAAAATTTCTACGGGGTCTTCCGGAAATAGTCAACCATTTTTCGACCAAAGGCCCCTGTTGAAAAACGTCTAAATTTGAAACAGAAAAAACGCGCAAATCGCCCAAATAATAGGAATTAAACCATAGGTTATGGGGCAAGCCCCATTATCATTAGCGATATTTCATTGAGGGCGAATATTGAAAACTTATAAATTATTATCGCAGGCTCTTTTGCAGCCGAACTAACTTTCTCAAATAAATCCATTATCGGGACTTTATCTTGCGAATAAGAAACCTGTTTAACAAAGGGAGGCGTTGTGCTTTTAGGCTCATTTTCTAATTCACTTGGCCCCATTAACAACCTGATTAACACTAAACTTGAATTGGGGAAAGCGTATGAAAAATTATCATCGGGGCTAAAAATCAATAAGGCGTCTGATAATCCAGCGGGACTTGTAATCTCTGAAAAAATGCGATCGCAAATCGCCGGAATCGCACAACAAATCAAGAATATAGAATATCAAAACAATAAATACGCTACTGCCGAGGGAAGTCTTGCTACAATGCAATTGAACCTGCAGGAGATGCGGGACGTTGCCCTGGCGGCGTCAAATGATGGCGTGGTTACCGACGAGATGCGCGGCGCGTATCAAACGGTTCTGGATAGAAACCTCGAAGGATATAATAACATTATAGAAAACACATACTTTGGATCACAATCTTTGCTTGACGGCTCCGAAGGTTCGGTAGCGGATGTAAACGCGCTTACGAGCCTTGATATTACCGATCCCGCTCAAGCTGATCAGGCGGTCGCGGCGATTGATAAGAAAATAGATGAAACACTAAGCCTCCGCGCTGAGATAGGCGCTAAGCAGAAATATGAATTCGGATCTCAAAAGGCGAATCTTCAAACAGAAATTGTAAACCTCACGGGATCGGAATCGGTTATTAGAGATACTGACTACGCCAAAGAATTCGTAAACGTTTTATCTAATGAGATTAAGTTGAAAGTCGGAATGTCAATATTGGCGAAAATGAACATCTTATCCGGATCAATTATTGATATATTGGCAAGATAGCCTGGCATATTGAAAGATACTCTGCCGGTTGCCAAGCAGGCGCATGGCAACCAGAAATTAGTATCAATTATCGGGACTGGTCCATACGGATCCGTAGGAAAAGTCCCGACTATTAAGAAGATATGAAATTTATTTGTTCCGGCAGTTCGTAGCCCGCCGTAGGCGGACGTGAACTGCCGCTTTTGCATTCATACCGGTCAGGTCACGGTTTCACCTACGACCTGACCGAACAACATAGGCACATCAAGTAACGGTCGGAAGTAACTTCCGACCGCACATGTTTATTTATATCCTATCGTGGCGTCAGAAGCTACTTCTGACGCTTTTTGTAACCGGACGGCATGTCCGGCAGCTTATTTATCACTAAGCTTTTTTGATTACTTCTCCGGTTTTTTAAAGGGATCGTCAAAAACCCTGTCGAAAGTACTTTTGGGCAATTTGTAAATAGTGTCTTTTCCTTCGATAACAGCGTAACGTTCGCCGTCATCGTTAACCGGTTTGCTGAACTTGATACTCACGCTATTCCCCGCGGAATCGGCAATCCATATAGCGTACTTAGGCTTATCCAGCCCGAATTTGCCCTTGTTTTCCGGGTTCGCAACACCGGAAGCCCTCAAACCAGCCAAGCTCGAATGGAGCCTTTTGATCTTGCTCTCCTCGAGTTTCAAACCTTTCTTCGGTGAAAGCTGGGTCCATACGTCTGGTGGAGGAGCGAGACTGTCTACTGACGGTTCCTCAATAAGCGCGAATTCATATTTGGTTTTACTCTTTGTAATTTTAAACGATTTCACGTCGGCCCTGGCTATATTGCATAGAGCGAGGTCTATCCAGCGGTCAGTAGGAAGTTTCTTTTCAGGCGGAGAGTTCCAGGCGGCAAATCGTGAAATGAAGTTCTCATTTGCCAAATAGACCACAGGAGACCCAGCGATACGCATGAAACTTTCACGACCGCTTCCGCCTTTGCCAATATAAACGTGAACAAGTTTCGATCCTTCAGAATCATACATCTCTATTTGAAGGGCTTTCTCGTCGGCGATGTCAAAATCCGCGTATAGCTCGGCTGTTTTGCCCCTCACTTGTCCGCTGACCCCGTTAAGATCAGTCATAAGCTTTTCAATATCTATGCTTTTTGCCGGGGCGTCATACTCATTTGATACGACCCAGACTGTATCAGCTTTTATAAAATGCAGGCCGGAATCAGGAAAATCACGTTTGAAAATATCAATTTTCGCGACTTGCTCCTGGTTAAAATCTATGTCGAGAGCGGTGAAGCTTTCAGGGCTGCTTGTCGTCGAATCGAAATTTTTCAGCAAAAGCGAAAAGACAAGCAGGACGCCTAAGGCTATTAGCATAAAATAGATTGTTTTTTTATTCATTTTTAGACACCTCCCCCTGCCTGTTCAAGAAGTCTTTTATAGGCCAGTCGTTTATCACGCCGCATTATCATTCTAAAGATTCCAAAAACTATTATAATGCCAGGCGCCAAAAGAATCGTGAAGATCCGCCACATTATTTTTGCGAAAGGCGATGTTTCTTCAAGGAAACGAACCTCGATCATTTTACTTCTGATTTGCAACAAGTCCTCGCTTAGCGCGAACCCTTCTATGGTTTTCAACAATAATTCCTGGTGAGACGGCTTTTGTCCGCGGAAAGAAGCATCCGGAATAAATTGATCGGAATAAATCTCGCTATCCCCAATAAGCATTAATTTCCCGCTCGCCGGCGATACCGATTCGACTTGCGATGAAACTTGCATTGAATCCGGCTCATCTTGCCACTTGGGCGGAGCTTGATTTTCATAAGGGTTCGGGAATTGCCCCTCGAGGATTAGAGCCAGAGGCTGACGGCCGATTTTTTCATGGTAATCCGGATTTACTATATCGCCCGCCAAAGGCAAGCCCGTAAAATCAGCCTCCCATGTATCAGGACTGGAAGTAAGCAAGACCGATAGCTTCAGACCAAGCTCGTCAATTTTCGCCGAGTCAACTTTCAAAGGAGATCCCCATAGATAAACCATCGGACCCAGGTTCGAAGTAAAGGCGTAATTCTGGTTCATATTATCAGGAGAAACCCTGATCTGCACCGGCGACTGGACGTCGAGATTTACCGGCATAGATAAGAAGCCTCCTAACTTCCTCTGGGCCTGAATCCCTACAACCTGGCTTTGAGCATCCATTAGCAGCTTATCTCCCAAGGTAACGCCATAGTTTGAAATAAGACTATTGATACCGGGATCAACCTTCGCGGGCATGACCATGACGTCCCCCGTGCCGCCGCCGGGATTGTAATTATATCTATACTCTTGAGCGGCGATAATGACATCCTTGCCCGCGTAAAGCGCTTTGGCAATTTCATATTTCTGGCGTTCCGAAATATTTTTCGGCTCAAGAACAATGAGGGCTTTGACGTTATCGGGAAGCGTCTCTTTTGATGATAAGTCCACCCTGCTTATATTGTAGCCGAGTTGTTGAAATGCGCCTGTAATATTTTTATATCTGTCCGTTTTGTCCGGCACCTGCTGGCCCATCTGCCTCATTAACTGTAACATTTGAGGATTGTTATATTTAGGGTCCATCGGTTCATAAGGCGCCACCAGAGCAAGGACCGGCGGGGCTTCTTGTGTCATTCTGAAAATTAACGAACAGATATCGTACTCAAGATGAGGCAGGCTTGCCGGCATTACCTGCGGAATTACTTCCTCTTTTTTATCCAGATATGCAATTGAAATCGACGAATAAACCTTTTTTATGCCGACAGCGTCACGCTCGGTAGTCCGCAAGGTAAACGGCGTGATACCCTTTTGGGCGATGCTTTTCGCGAACTCCTCATCCTGGGTCGGGTCAATGATCTCAAACGCGATTTTATCCGAAACTTTTCGAAATTCTCCAAGCTTATCGGAAATATTCCGTTCAATATCTTTCATGCCGGGGGGCATTTGATCTTCGGGGGTCACATAGTATCTGACAGTCACTGTCGTCTTCAGATCTTCGATAATATTCTTGGCCGAATCGCTTATGGTATAAATCTTACCTTCGGTCGCATCCCACCGTCCCAAAGGCAATTGAAATATTACCATATTTAACATGGCCGCGACCGCAATCATTACAACCGCCGCTCCGGCAAAAGTCAGATCGGCCTGCCTCCTCATTCTTTGTTCAACTGTCAGCGCGTTTAATGCCAGAAAAACTGCCGTAAATGATAAGAAATAGAAAAGATCGTTTATGCTGAGGACGCCTTTGTACATCGATTCAAAATGGCCAATCGATCCTACGGACCTTTGCAGGAATGTCCCAAATCCTCCTATCCAGGAATCAAGCTGCGCGGCTATGGGGAGCCAGCCCAGCAGATGAAGGACCATTATGCCGATTACAGCCATTACCCATGCAGTTATCTGGTCCTTAAACAGCCCCGAGAAAAAGAGCCCGACCGACGTGTACAACGCGCCCATAAATAAAAGACCCAGGTAGCCCCCTAAGATCGGCCCCCCGTCAGGGTTGCCGAGGAATGCAATGGCAATCAGAATTGGAAGCGTTCCAACCAGATATAAGACATAAAATCCAAGCCCGGCGAAAAACTTGCCCATAACCAGTTCAATCGGTTTCATAGGAAGCGATTGCAATAAAGCTACCGAGCCTGATTTTTGTTCCTCCGACCAGAGCCTCATGGTAATAGCGGGAAGGAAAAACATCATCAGCCATGAATTGATCGAGAAAAAGTCCCGCATTTCGGCAACACCCGCGGCGAAGAAGAAAAAGAAGCTGTAGAGGCCGGAGCATACAGCCAGAATAGCTATAATGAAAATATATGCGATCGGCGAATTAAAATATGACGAGAATTCCCGTTTGAAAATCATCATTATGTTTTTCATGTCAATTCCCCGCCTTCAGACTTGATTTTTTTTTCTGAGATCCAACTTTCACATAATGCCGAAAAGCTTCCTCAATGGATGATTTATCTTTTGAAAATTCGCGAATAAGCCAACCGCTTTTGTTCAAATTTTCGGACAGCTTAGCCCAGGCATCATTGCTTCCCGACGATTCTATCCGGGCCTCGCTAAAACCATCCTCTTCGCGGATATTAAAATCAAGCGATAATTCCTCTTTCAGATTATTAAGCAATGCCGAAAGATCGGCCTTTGAAGCGCGGACTGTAAGAGTGAACTTTTGCGCGACTGATACTTTCGACTGCAATTCATCAATTGTTCCATCAGCGACAATTAACCCATCGGTGATAATAACTACCCTGTCGGCAATCGCCTCGACTTCCTGCAAAATATGAGTCGAAAAAATAATTGTTTTGTCATGCGCGAGAGACTTTACCAGGTCTCTAATGCCTATTATCTGAATTGGGTCAAGTCCCGATGTTGGCTCGTCGAGGATTAGAACTTCAGGATCATGAATCAAAGCCTGAGCAAGCCCGACACGCTGTCCAAATCCTCTTGATAATGTTCCTACGGGGGTTTTATAAACATCTCTTAGCCCGCAGGCGCTAACGATATAATCAGTTCGGGTTTTCAACGCTGATTCTGAAAGCCCTCTTGCCTTTCCAACAAATTCAAGATATTCCGACACTTCCATTTCGCCATATAGCGGGGGCGTTTCAGGAAGATAACCCACGCGCCGCCGGACTTCGAGCGGATCTTTTAAAATGTCATATCCGGCCACTTTTCCTCCGCCCGAAGTCGGCACAATTTGCGTGGTCAGGATTTTCATGGTAGTAGTCTTGCCGGCCCCATTGGGCCCCAGCAACCCCATCACTTCGCCTTTATAGGCCTTGAATGAAGCCCCCGAAAGTGCCACTACCGAGCCATAGTTCATGCTCAAACCGCTCGCTTCGACCATTACATTTTCCTTTTCTCTATCAGTTGTTCCATCATTTTAAATTAAGATCCAAAATAACTTTTACCTTAACAAACTTTCAAAGTTCGCAAAATATTAAAAAAAACATAATAATTCCACTTTTTTCTTCATTTTTAAAAATAGCGCTATAATAATATTGGGAAATTTGACAGTTTCGGATGTTTTAATTTGCGTAATAATCGACAATAAATATATTAAAGACGCCCCTGCTTGGGAGCTTGTGTGATGAAGATGATGAGACGGCAAAAAACAAGGCGAGGAAATTATGCATGGTGATAGTAAAAAAAACTCATGGAAAAACGCGCTTCCTGATTGTAAACCGACAACAAGAGTGCTTTCAGCCGGATACGATCCTCGATTTTCCGAAATGTCAGCCAAAACTCCTATTTTTCCAACATCGACTTTTCTTTTCAAATCAGCAGAACATGGCGAGCGTTTTTTCCATTTGGCCTCACATCCTGAAGAGAAAAAGACAGGAGAAGACCTGGGGCTAATTTATTCCCGGCTTAACAATCCCAACATGGAAATAGTCGAGGATAAAATGGTCGTGATGGAACCTGGCGCCAATGAAGCCGCCGTTTTCCCATCGGGAATGTCCGCGATTTCAACAATGTGTTTGTCGCTTCTAAAGCCGGGAGATATTATCCTATACTCAGCTCCGGTTTATGGCGGAACAGAGCATTTATTTGATACTATTTTGCCAAAATTCGGAATTAACGCGATTCCGGTTTACTCTCCGGAAATATCCGAATATAAGCGAATATTGGATAAGAATATTGATAAGGTGGCAATAATCTATATTGAAACCCCCACTAATCCAACAATCGTGCATACGGATATTCAAGAGGTTGTTGACTTAGCCCAAAAATACAAGTGCTCAGGCGGGAAAATTCGCGTCATTATCGATAATACTTTTCTGGGGCCTATATTCCAAAATCCATTCCAGTCGGGGGCGGATATTGTGATTTATTCAGCTACGAAATTTATCGGCGGACATTCCGATCTTATTGGCGGTTTTGTATTGGGAGAACAGGAGGATATACAACAAATTAAATCGTTCAGGTCATTTTTAGGAGCGACAACCGATCCTTTCTGTTGCTGGATGCTATCGCGATCTCTGGAAACAATAGATATCCGAATGAGAAAATGCGCCGAAAACGCGGCTAAAATCGCGGATTTTCTCGCAAACCACAAAAAAATCGAAAAAGTAGTTTATCCTACTTTATTCAACAAAGATGATCCTCAATACCAGATTTATAAAAAGCAATGCAAGGGTCCCGGAGCGCTTATATCGTTTTACGTTAAAGGCGGTAAAACAGAAGCTTTCACGCTGTTGAATAATGTGGAAGTTTGCAGGCTCGCGGTTAGCCTGGGTGGAACGGAAACGCTTATACAGCATCCCCGAAGGATGACTCACGCCGAACTAACAGACGAAATGTGCGAAAAAGTCGGCCTCTCGGATTCCATGTTAAGGATTTCAGTCGGGATTGAAAATGTTGGCGACTTAATTGATGATTTGAGCAAAGCCCTGGAAAAAGTCTGATATGGTAAATTGAGTTCTCAAAATCGAGATTTGTTTCCATTGTAAACGTCCTGTTTTTTAAATGGGACGTTTTTTTTTCAGCGGGTTTGAAAATAAACTTATTGTCGATATAAATTGCAGGGAAAAAAAGAATGCTCATGGACAAATCAATCATAATTAAAAAAATGCTGGATTTCGGTATCATCAATTCAGAGCAGTTTCTGGATGCATGCCAGCAATGTAAGCGCCAGGGCGGACAAGTCTTAGAAGTCCTGACCCACCAGGCTGGAATAACGCATGATACCATAATTGAATTTTTCTGTGATAAATTAGATTATGATTTCATAAAACTCAGTGATATCGCCCTTAATCCTGAAATAGTGGCCCTCGCTCCTCCCGGATTGTTAGTCGATCACTTAATCATCCCTGTTTTTAAGGTACGAGAATGTGTATTTCTCGCTGTATCAAATCCATTGGATGTTGACGGCCTTTCGGAAATCGAAAAATACACAGGTACAAAAAACAGGGTGATTTTAGCATCAGAGGATCAAATTATAAAAGCAATCGCTCAATACATTTTCAAACCGAAAATTATATCAATAATACGATAAACCGGTTATTTATCTTTTTAAAATCCCCGTTATAACTCTTTCTATTCCTGCGAGGTCTTTAGCAATTTTTATTTTTTCAAATTTATCTGATATTATTGCTGCTACATCATTTGACTGTCCAAATCCTATTTCAAAAGCCATAAGACCTCCGATCATTAATATCGAGGGGGCAATATTCGTTATGATTCTAAAAAATTTGAGCGGGTCCTCTTTGCTGAATAAGGCGACCTTCGGTTCATGGCCTGTTACTTCGGGCTGAAGCTTATCCATTTCAGATTCAGCAACGTACGGAGGATTGGCCGCAACGCAATCAAACAGATCCAATGTTTGTACAAATCGGTCGTCTAAAATATCGCCCTTTATGAATCTCACCCGATCACGAACGCCATTCAGGCCCGCGTTTTCAACAGCAAGCCCTATGGCGTCTCTGCTTATATCAACGCCAATTACAGACGAATCCTTGATATTCATTGCAAGCGCAATCGCGATATTTCCCGAGCCGGAACCGATATCAAGAATTTTAGGCGATTGGTAATTTCTTAATTTCTCTATAACATTATCAACCAGTATTTCGGTCTCAGGCCGCGGAATAAGGGCCCGCGGATCGCATTTTAATCTGATATTATAAAACTCTGCATAGCCAATGAGATATTGAAGCGGCACATTCTTTGATCGCGCTGAAATCAGCTTTTTATATTCTTCGATTTTTGCAGGGTCGATCTCTTTATTTGGATTTAATAGCAGATCTGATCTGTTTAAACTTAAGAGATTACCCAGCAAAATTTCCGCTGAGACATTAAAATCTTCTATACCGGCTTTTTTAAGATGTTTTTTCCCCCAGCTAAGAAGCGGGCCAAGATCCGGACTATGCCCAGTTCCCAAGTATTTCCCTTTCAAACAGTTCGGGAGATAAATTGTCCATCATCCTGTGGTCGCAACAACCGCCATACATACGAGGAAGAGGTGTTTTTGAACGCTTAACCGAACCAACATTATTAAAAGAAGAATTTCCCGAAAACAATAAGTTGCCTGCCATAATAGTCACGGCAGCGGCGGCTGATAATTCCATAAATTCTCGTCTTTTCATTTTATTTTCTCCAATGGGTTGCGGCCGGTAAAAAAACCGTAGCCTAAAGCAATCCTTAGATTTGATCCCGAAAAAAGATATGCTTTTTCCGGCACGCCGCTAAGATTAAACTCCTGCCATTTCATCCTGTAGTCAAATTCAAAAAAATATCTGTCGCTGAAAAAATAACGTACTCCGCCAAAACCAGCCACCCAGAATGATTCGTCGGAGCGGACTCCATTATCATTCTTATCGTTGAACTTGCCATAACCGGAATCAAATCCGAATACAAGCCGCGTAGTTCCTGTTTCGGTTATTTCGTATTCATAATCGCCCAGCAGTCCTACGCCCCAGTACGATATATCTACAGTTGAGTTTGTCAATTCAGTATTTTTACTCAAGAGGCTTAAAAAAGCTCCTGTTCTGAACCCTGTTTCGAAATTGTAATAAAGCCCGGACTCGACCGACATATTATCATAAAATTCATATCTATTGCCTGTTGGCGGATTTCCATATTCAATTTTCCCGACTGGCATATATTCAATTCCAATGCCGATGGATATGCCTTGTGACGCGATTGCCGCATAAGTTGTAAGAAGAATAATTAGAGATATTTGAACTGCCGCTTTCAACTTCAAGCTTCGGCAAGATTAAAATCGTTAATCTTCATAAACGGCACGAGCATTAACGCCCCATACTGCGGAATAAGCCTTTGATCTTTGGAAAGCGTTTCGACATTGGAAAATGCCTCAAGCATAGATTGCTGTACCCGCATGTCAACCACAGGCTTGGTAATCCGGCCGTTCTCAATCAGAAATGTGCCGTCCCGAGTATATCCGGTAACCAGGGTTTTCATGGGATTCAAAAAGTTCAAATACCAGAAGCGGGTGATATAAATTCCACGTTCAGTTGATTTTATCATATCATCAATGCTGCTTGCCCCGGGATTTATCACCATTGCCTTAGGATAAGGGCCGTAAGCGTTATCGGGAGGCAAGGCGTGGCCTGTGGAGGCCGTCCCCGCGAGATTAGCGTAATAGCTATTATATACTCCCGCTTTTGCTATTCCGTTTTCTATAATGGCTACTTTTTTCCTGGGCGCGCCTTCATAATCAAACGGCAGATACTCAATCATCGGATTGAAGGGATCTTCCGTTATGCTAATATTTTCACCCATTATCTGTTCGCCGATCTTACCGCTCATAAAACTGCGGTGTTGATGAAGAAGCTTGCCCCCAAAACCGAGAAACGCCAAAAACAAAAGGAAATTTGCGACAGCGTCCGGCTCCAAAATAACGGTATAAGTTCCAGAGTCGAGCTTTGCGGGTTCCCCGCTGAAAGAGGCTTTATCCAGCGCCCTTTGAGATTCATTCCTATAATCAAATTTCCCGACATCGCGTCCAACCGCCTGCGCCCATCCGGAACGGTCATTTCCCGCGGTTGCCGTCAGAGAAAATCTGTATTCTGTGTTGCGCGCGAAGCTCTCCGTTCCAAGTGAATTCACTACAGCCAAAGAGGTCCCCGCCGTTTGAAAAGTTCCGGCGCAGGACAACGAATCTTGTTTCGCTCTTTTGACAATATCCGCAATGGCCTCTGCCCTTTTTTCGGGGGAATATTCCAGACTGTTTTTATAAAACCCGCTTTGCCCTATTTTGCTCGACGACGCTAATAATGATTGAAAATCGGGGTCTTCTTTTTGGTTTTCGGCGATATTCTCAGCCGCTTCAATCAGCCTTAAGACGCCATCGGAGGTAGCATCATTTGAGCGTGCGACCCCTATCTTTTTGCCATAAATAGCCCGGCACCAGATTGTTGAATCGGAACGCCCCATATTTTGATGGATCAGGTTTTCCGCAAACCTGGTCAGGTAGAATTCCTCAGATTCACAAACGAGTTCAGTCTGGTCCGCCTTTGATTTTTTCAGGCCTTCTTTGAAAATATCAAGTATTTTTTTATCAATCATCAGCCGCCCGCCTTTGCGCCGGAAACCAGTATCGGCGATGCGCCCTGAGCGGTTCTGGCGTTTTGCCCCGGCTGTCCTTTTCCGCAATTCGGCGTTCCCCAAACTCTCCAGTTCGAGTCGTTTCCAATAGCCTTGACCGAATTCCAGAACTTTACCGTTTTCCCGGAAAACGTCGGATTTTTAAAGACCTGCCCTAATTTTCCGCCTTTAATCTCCCATGCAATTTCACAGCCGAACTCGAAGCTGGAGCGGTCATCCGACGGCGACCACGATGATACAGTTGACATATAAATGCCGTCATCAACCGAAGAAATAATATCATGGAAAGATTTATCGCCGGGCATAAGGTTTATATTTGTTATCCTTACAAGAGGAATATTGCCCCAATTGCTTGCCCTCATGGCACCGGTTGATTTCGCTGAAATCCTCGCGGCAGTTTCGCGCGATGACAAGTATCCGGCCAGCACGCCATTTTTTATGAGATCAGTTTTGTTCGCTTTCACTCCTTCGTCATCATAACCGAAAGAAGCCAAACCGTAAGGATGGGTAGAATCGGAAACAACATTTATTAGCGGAGAGCCATATTGAAGGCTGCCCAGCTTATCGATAGTGGCAAAACTTGTACCCGAGAAGTTCCGTTCGGACCCGAAAACCCTGTCCAACTCCAATGGATGGCCGATCAGTTCATGAATAACAAGACTTACAACAGAACCTTCCAAAACAAGGTCTGTGGTTTTTGACGGACAATCCTCCGCGGAAAGCAGGGCTGTAACCTCATCCGCCAAACGCGGAATTTCATTTTCAAAATCGAATTCTGAAAGAAGCTCGTATCCTTTGCATTCGTACTGGCCCCCGTTTTTGGGATAACTTCGGGACGCTCTTTCGTGGCGGGATTTGGCAATGCCAAGGTCAATTCCAACGCCTGAATGTATAATCTTTTGATGTACTCTCGTTCCCACCGATGACGCGAAATATGAGTTTATTTTTCGAAAATCAATATGGGCGTCGCGCGAATTCAATTCCTCGCGGCGGGACATGATACTATCGAGATGCGAGAGATATTCGAGCTTTTCTTTGAGGCTAATCTCAAAAGGGTCTGTTTTAAAATTGGAAACATACCTGTCGGCATATGCCTCGACTTCGGCAAGCTCCACCGGCGATTCGTTCAGCTTTGCCGACGCTTTGCCGATTTCAATCGCCATACTTACCGCCTTTTGGACCTCTGATTCAGAAATGACAGAAGACCCGAAAAAGCCCCAGCCTCCATCAACAATGGCTCTGACGCCAAAACCTTTGTCCGTTGATCTGTTTACAGATTCAGGAGAGCCGTCGGAAAAAGAAAGCGATTCATCTTCGATTTCAACATAGCGGCAATCGACATAAGAAGCTCCAGCTGATAAGGCTTTGTCGACAGCGTCGTTCGCTAATTTTTCAATCTGATCCATATTGGAATTTATATTGTTATTATTCTATTTTTTTCTCGCGAAAACCTGCCGCTATTTTACTTAGCCATTATGAGTTGCTGGTACGCCGCTTTTTGGGACTCCCGGATCAACTCGCCAATATCACCGTTAATTATGCTTTCAAGATTGTAAAGTGTCAAGCCGAATCGATGGTCTGTTACCCTATTTTGAGGAAAATTGTATGTCCGGATTTTTTCGGAGCGGTCGCCGGAACCGACCTGGGTTTTCCTTTGAACTGCGATATTGTCGTTGTGTTTTCGCATGGCATCATCAAAAATACGGGCCCGCAGAACTTTCAGCGCTTTGCTTTTATTTTTATGCTGGGATTTTTCATCCTGACAGGTCACTACGGTTCCGGTCGGAATATAAGTTATGCGGACCGCCGAATCAGTCGTATTTACCGACTGCCCGCCCGGCCCCGACGAGCGAAAAACATCGATTTTAAGATCATTCGCGCTGATCTTTATATCTACATCCTCCGCCTCTGGCAGTACAACTACGCTGGCGGCGGACGTGTGTAATCTTCCCGACGCTTCGGTTTGGGGGACCCTTTGAACCCTGTGAACGCCTGATTCAAACTTGAGTTCGCCATAAGCCGATTTGCCTTCTACCAAAAAGATAATTTCTTTAATGCCGCCAATGCCGGTAGCATTTGTATTCATAACATCAAGTTTCCAACCCTTATTCGCGATAAAAGTACTGTACATTCTGAAAAGATCAGCGGCAAATAAAGCGGCTTCGCCCCCGCCTGTGCCTGCTCTTATTTCAACTATGGCGTTTTTTCTATCATCCGGGTCTTTGGGAATCAAAAGCGTTTCAAGCGCCGCTTTTAATTCTGCTGATTTGCCTTCCAATTCCCTGGATTCGTCACGGGCAAGTTCAAGCAATTCTTCATCGTCTGAATCTTCAAGGATTTCCTTGTTTTCATCTATTTGCCTTAAAACTGCGCGATACTCTTTGCCCTTTTCTACAATTTCTCCGATATCGGCATTCTCTTTGGCAAGTTCTCTGAAACGATTATTGTCAGCGATCACCGCGGGGTCTGATAGAAGATCTGTAAGTTCAGCAAATCGCTTTTCTATAGGTTCTACTGCTTTTAATAAATCTTTTGACATAATTTAAGCTGTTGATTTGGCCTGTTACGCCGATTTCGGTTCAAGCGAAGTTCCCGATATGGAATCTTTCAGCGCGGCCATGGCAACTTCTATTTGGTCATCGGCAGGCTCGCTTGTGGTTATTCGTTGAATCCATAATCCGGGAGCGATGAAAAACCTGGTAACAGGATGAGATCGGGTTTTGCCGGATAATTTCAAAAGTTCAAATGATATTCCCGCTACTATCGGTAAAAAAAGCAAATGAGTTAAAAACCTTTCCGACAATTGAGGAGCTTGTCCGAAAATTATTGCGAAAACGGTATCTGAAATTGAATATGCCAGTATCGCCAGAAGCGCGACTATCAGAATGAAGCTTGTGCCGCACCTGGGGTGATATGTCGTAAACCTCCGCGTCGATTCAACCTCAAGCGGAAGGTCCGCTTCAAAGGCAAAAATCGATTTATGTTCCGCGCCGTGATACTGGAATATTCTATTGAAACTTTCAAACCGAGACAGCGACCATACATAGGCGATGAAAATAAACATCCTGACCGCGCCGGCCACGAGATTAAATCCAAGGGCGTCCCTGGGAATTGAAAGAAGCTGCGTTACCAAAATCGGGAGAAAGAAAAATATTCCAATACCAAGGCTCAACGAAATAATAACCGTCATGGCAATAGCGAAATCTAATTTCCCCGCTTGCTTGTTTTTTGTTTCTTTTATCTGTTCGGCCGGATCTTTTGCGGCCATTTCCGCGGAATAGTTTAACGTTCTGATACCCAGTACAAGCATCTCCACAAAAGAAATTACGCCTCGGATAACCGGCTTCTTAAATAGTTTTCTCTTCTTTGTTATGGATATGAAAGGGTCGGTCTTAGTTACAATACTGCCGCCGGAAAGACGCAACGATGTAGAGACCTTTTCGGGCGATCTCATCATAACGCCTTCTATAACAGCTTGCCCGCCTACGTTCTTATCAACCGATTCTCCCGCTTGGAGAGGGAAAGCCAGCCCCGAAAAGACGGCTTTTTTAAACCACAATTTAAGCATACAAAATAACAGGCCCCCAAAGCCCGCAAGTAAATTTGCTATTACTCTTTTTTATCCTTATTGGAAGTTCTTTGGCCGTATTTACGACGGAACCTCTCAACGCGCCCGGCTGTATCGACCAGTTTCTGCTTACCGGTAAAAAACGGATGGCAACTGGAACATATTTCAACCGAGATATCTTTTACAGTCGATCTGGTTTCAATACTGTTTCCGCAGGCGCATTTAATTGTGGTATCGAAATATTTGGGATGTATTTTCGCTTTCAAACTTTCCTCCGTTAAATCCTTCCTAAAATGAAGAATATAATAAAACTCCCGGTATTTGCAAATACTATTTCATGCGATACTTTGTTCCATTTTTATCTTATAATCGTCATTTTTAAGGCCCTACGTTGCCCTATATGCCCAATTTTATCCTCAAACCCGTTGATTTTCGCGAAATAAATCCCGCTTCCGCATTCTTTATTGCTGTTATCATACCCACTCCAGAAAACAGTGCTTACTCCAGAGGAGATTTCAACATTCATGGTTTTTACAAGCCGTCCTGAAATATCGAAAATATCAATTGATCCGGACGTTGACTCAATATTTCCCCAATTCATCTTTATCATCGTTCCGCCATTGAATGGATTGGGATAACTGCCTGTCAAATATGAAGTTTCCGGCAACAAAGAAAGCCCCGGGTCTTCTATGCCGATAATAATATCATCGATGATTGTTATGGAAAGCGGCCCGTCTCCAAGGGCGAATGTGTTGGCAATCTGGCCTGAGAGATCAATCCTGTTGACAGAATCATCACCGAAATTGCACGAATAAATAAATCCGAGTGAATCGGACGCGATCGCGGTTACTCCCAGACCGGCATTAATAGGATTAGACGGTCCGCGTAAAATATCTCCGCTGAAAATATCATATGAATATATCAGGCCGCTTCCGCTCCACCCGCCGGCGGAAAGATACCCGACGCCCATAGGCGAAATAGCAAGTTGAGAGGGTTGTCCGCCCATCAAAATCGAATCGGCTACAGCGCCTGACGCTGGATCGAAAATATATATCGAGCCTTCGACATCGGCATAGTTTCCGGTACAGACAATATGCAAACGGCCATCGGGGGCAACGCTTATCCATTGCGGATTTTTTCCGACATTGTAGTCTGAGATGAATGAGAAATCGCTGATATCTATTTTCGCGATTTTCCCTTGTCCATAACTGAAATTATCCGGATTGAAATAGGTTTGGCTGACATATAGAAAACCGTTATAGACTACAGCCCCTTCCGGGAAGCCTCCAATTTCAACCTCTCCAACAATTGTATTCGAAGAAAGATCCAATTTGTAAACCTTGCCGGATACCCACCCTGTGACGTAGCCATAATTTCCCGAAAACGCGATGTTGTAGGGATTGGACCCGATGGGAAGCAGAAAATTATGCTCAATCTGGCGGCTTATGACATTTATTTTCATCACATCAGCGGAAATAGAATTGACAACATATAAATAATCATCATGGTACATTACCTGATTGGGGGTCTCCCCAAGAGTAACAATATGGTTTTGGACGATCCCGGTCTCAAGATCAATCATAGACAATGTTTCAGCGAGGCCATTAACAACATAAGCCTCACGTTGGGCAGAAACCAGCGCTGGTATTAAAACCGCGAAAACAATAAATAACTTTTTCAACTAAAACCTCCTTATTTTGTAATTGTCAAATTCACTCTATATTCTCTTGGCCTTTCCGGTTGGCGGTCTAAGATTTCGTATTGGATATCGCCAATATTTAATATTTCAAATCCAAGATTAATTTTGACCATAGCAATATCCCGGGAATAGCTGATTCGCGTATCCAGGAGATCAGTCGGCGGTAGAAATTTGGTATTTTCCTCGGTGAGGTATCGCTGTCCCAAATGACGCCCAACGAATCGCAGTTCCATGCCGCGGTATCTGATTTCGAACCCTGCGGTTTGTGTACCAATAGGACGAAACGTCAGAAATTTATTATAGTGGCTCGGTTCGTTTTCTTTGTTAAGCGGTCTTATAAATGACGCTGTCCAGTAAAGCGAAATCGGCCCTGAAAACGGGTTTGATTTGGCGGAAAATTCCCAACCGCTGATTTCAGCTTCGGAGAGGTTTACCGGCTTGAATCGGTTCCCGGCCCATCTCCTCCAGATTATAAGATCATCATAGGTTCTTAAATGCCTCGATAGTCTAAACTCCCATGAGATTATTTTTTCGATTTTGAAATCAAAACCAATTTCATAGCCTGTCGATTTTTCCGGTTTGAGCTCCGGGTTGGGGGCCGCGAAGACATCTTCTTTCCAATAGAGGTCTGTCAAATCGGGAAGGCGGCGGGCTTTGGACCAGGAAAAATCGAACGCGGGACTTGAAGGCAAGTCAAAATTTATTCTAATAGCGGCGGATGGAGCGAAGAATACGCCGCCTCCCCCCCCCTCATACTTCGCGCCCGCCGACACGCTTTGAGCGTTATGAA
>CAZKYQ010000027.1:9662-22647 GCA_964556975.1 uncultured Ignavibacteria bacterium | reverse complement strand
CCGCGTGAAAGACGGGGAGAACTTGGCGGGAAGGCCGGTAGGGGGATTTTGGAGAGAAGAAAAAACCCCGAAACACCTGTGGCGTCAGGTCACTCTACGAGCCGTATTAACTGTGGCGTCAGATCCCCGTATCTGACGCTAACACAACGGTCAAGTGCGAGGACTTGACCGCACAGAAAGGTCTTTATGAAATCGGCCAACCGCCGTGCTTGTCTATTGCCTTGTCGATTTCTTTCATAATACGGATGGTTTCAGACAAGGCGGATACGATATTCATATAATGCTTGATATCATCGAAAGATAAATTCCTACCTTTACGATCTTTAAGCCATTTATGGCAAACCTGATAACCGCCGATATGAAACTCCCATATTTCCTGCGGAACGTTTTCGAAATATTGATCTTTATTAATCCACACCTGGCCATAATCAGAACCTTGGCCCGGTTCGGTATAGCGGACTTTTTCAACTTCGTGCTCGCCCTCGATAGGATAGGAGGTCATTTCCGGTCCATGTTTTTCCATTAAATGTAAACCAACTAATTCGTCGCCCAATTTGCATAGTTTTCTGAACAGCGGTTTTATTGAAGTAAGGGGCAGACGCGGAAAATCAATCTTGAGAAATTCTGCGTATCTTGTTCGATATGTCGGCGAATGAAAAACCGCGTACATATAATTAAATATATCTTCCGGCCCGAATTCTTTTTTGAGATCGCCTTTGCCATCAGGGATGAATTTCATTTTAATCTTTTTCTCAAATTCATTAATAAATTCGGGCGATAAATTAGGCCTGCGGCCACCCGGCGCCTTGCTCTTATCCTCAGAATCAAAGAGGTCGTTTTTTGTGGGATCGGGGTAAAGGTAGAGGGGAAATACATAGCCATACCCTTTATTACTAAGAGTAATACGGCATTCGGTTGGAACTGTTGTTATATATAGATGATTGAATTTTTCCTCGGCAACTTGTCGAACTGTTATTATGCCAAGATTATTTCCATCAAGAAAATGCTTCATAATATTGTTTCGCGGGCGACATATAAAACCGCCAGACTTTCCGGTGTAATATGTATATCGCCAATCAAATGGCCTATAAAGGATTTTTCTAATTTTAGATTTCTTCAAATCGCTTGAAAGGAGGTCCGATTGAGCCGATTTGACTTTCCAGCCCACCACATCTTTTCCCAATTTATATTTTTCTCTTGCCTTTTCTACACTCAACTTGCAAAAATCCTTAATATTACTCCAAAGGTTATCTATCGAATCGCTAATAGCAAAATGATCACGAGATGTATATAAGCCAACGGAATTTGTACCAAATGCATCCGGAATTTTAATACCTCTTTCATATTCTCCCAATAGTTCAATATTATAGGATTTATATAAATAAAAGGGAGCTTGCGGTTTTAGAGTCTCCCATTTTACCGAGTCCAATTTATTTTCTTTTAACCAATGGTACTTTCCGCCTACAAGTATGTTAAGGTTTGATTTCTTTTTGTATATTTCCCGTACACCCCAAAGCTCTGCATAATTAAGCTTAGCTGCGCTTTTCTCTATATTTTTTCTTTTAACGTAAATCACAATGGCCACACCCTGCTGAATGTCAAAAACATTTTTATCTTTTGAGCCGTCAGGGCATACCTCTTTTTTCTTGGCGTTACCATGCATGTCCAAAATATAGATATCATCGAATGTGTTCATAAGGCCTTTGCGCATACCTCGAAATGTTGGATTGTCAAGATAGCCATGATTTGTCACAAATGCCAATATACCATAACCGGTTTGTTCAATGCGCCATTGTGAAAACCTGATAAATTTAACATAATCATCCTGAAGCCCTTTGGGGTTGCGCTCTCCTAATGGATGCCCATCAACTTCATAATAATCTCTAATTAAGTTCTGTATCCAACTCCCCTTGTTTTCCGAATCATAAGAATATGGCGGATTACCTATGATTACCATTACCGGTTTCTCGCTTTTCACTTTTCCGGCCTTATTCGCTTCTTCGGCAATCCATCCGTCAAACATAGGAAGACCCTTTATGTCAAAGGCCTCCTCAAGTGTATTAGTCAAATATATTCCAAGACGTTCTTTCGTTTTAAAATCATACCCGGTTTCTTTTAGTTGCAGGCCAAGTTTCATGTGGGCTACAGCGTAGGGGGCGATTAGAAGCTCAAAGCCGAAGATGCGGGGCAGAAGATGTTTAGAAACGTAGTCTGACCAGATACCGCTCTGGCCTTTATTTACAATATGCTCATGTATATGGTCTATCACGCCATGCAGGAACGTGCCTGTGCCAACAGCAGGATCTAAAATAATAACTTTATGGCTTTCGCCCTTCTTAACTTTTTTTACTTTGCCGTCTTTTCCTTTTTTATTTTCATAAAGATCGACTGTTGAGGTATCGGCCAAACCGTCCTTTAAACTGAAATCTTTTTTAAGGATATGATCTACGCTTCTTACTATAAATGAGACCACCGGTTCAGGAGTATAATAAACGCCGCGCGCTTTCCTTTTTTTAGGATCATAAGCGGCAAGAAAAGTCTCGTAAAAATGAACGACCGGGTCCTCCCGCCTCGTCCTTTGTCCGAAATCTTTTCCGATAGCTTCAATATCGGCGCAATGTAAAATAGTAGCTAAATCATCGACTAACCATGTCACACGGCCATCAAGCTCTGGTCCGGCTATATGCCCGAATGTTTTTCTTAAAAACGGATTGGTTTTCGGCAATTCGTAAGCCGCTGATTTCCTTGTAAAGGCTTCCTTGCCGGAATGATTGAATCTTGCGGCAAACAATCCGTAACATATTGTCTGTGCGTACATGTCAGCGAATTGTTCTTCGTTCAAATCATGTATAAGAACCCGTTTAAAGCTCTCCAACTGGCCACGCAGGTTTCCTCCCTTATCTTTGTCTTTCAGGGCGGCAATAATATTTTCTCGAATAAGTTGGGCTTTAGAAGCCATATTTTGTGCTAGTATTGCAGGGCTTTCAATCTTAAGGGTTTTTTCCTCAAAAAACCTGTCTAACAGTTTTATAAAATCATCAAAGCTGCTTTTATCCGCAATTATTTTTCCGGAATTTGTCTCATGCGCAATCCTGACGTTCAAAACTCGCTCACCGTTGCGATACCAGAAAAATTCGAGGTAATCGGTGAAAATCAGATTTCCAAGACTGCCAAGATATCGTTTGAGTTGTTTGCCGTTATCGGTCTTCGGAGTTTTTCTTTTTGCGTCTTTTTCTATATGAAGGAGATCGATTCCTATATCTTTAGTCTCAATATAGCCCAACGGAACTTCTTTTCTGCTTATCAGTAAATCAGGAGCGCCGCACTTAATACGCCTTGGCTCATTGGTTACAGATAGCCCCTTTTTGTAATTCTCAATAAACGCCTCTAAAACAGGGCGGTATGTAAGCTCGGATGCATTGCCTCTGGCCAATTTCCGATTTAGCGAACTGAGGTACTTAGTAATGTCTTGCATAAGTTTGATAAATATTACTAAATGGACACCTTAATTTCAAGCGGTTTCTTCCCCCCCTACAGGCCTTGCGTTCCGGGCTCAAATTGCACATATTACCGCTCAATATGCCCGTGCGGAACATATCGGACGGGTTTTGGGATTGTGAAGATGTAAAAGGAGATACAATGACTGTTTTAATAGACGGACAAAATCTGACAATAGAAAAGGTTGAAGAGATAGCGCGCAAGAATGCGACGGTATCCTTCCCCGATGAGACCAAGGCAAAAATCGATAAATGCCGGGAGTTCATCCAAAAAATGGTGGATTCCAACAAGGCGATCTACGGCGTAACCACAGGCATAGGCGAGTTCGCGCGCATACGGGTCAGCCCCGAACAGGGCGAACAGCTTCAAAAAAATATCATCTATAGCCACGCCGCAGGCACCGGCGACCCGCAACCGGAGGATGTTGTACGGGGCGCGATGGCGCTTCGGGCAAACGTGCTGGCGCGGGGTAACTCCGGCGTACGCTACGGAACGGCGGAGATATTCATCAAAATGCTCAACAAAGGCGTTGTGCCTCTCGTGTTCGAGAAAGGCTCGGTGGGAACATCGGGCGACCTCTCGCCCCTCTCCCAGCTGGCCGAGGTCTGCCTTGGCGAGGGCAAGGCCTACTACAAAGGCGAGCTTATAAATGGCGGCGAAGCGTTGAAACGCGCCGGTATCGCACCTATACAGCTATCGTTCAAAGAGGGCCTCGGCCTTATCAACGGCTCCCAGATGGTAACATCGGGGGCGGCGTTGATTCTGTGTGATGCTCGCAGGCTCTTGAAAAACGCATTCATCGCCTCGGCGATGTCAATCGATGCACTGCAGGGTGTTCCCAATGCCTACCACGAACTGCTTCACGCCGCCAGGCCGTATAAGGGTCAAAACGCGTCGGCGCACAACATGCGCTTGCTTATGGAGGGTTCCGAGATAATCGCCCAGAAATCCGGCAAGGTGCAGGACGGCTACTCCATGCGCTGTACGCCGCAGGTGCAGGGACCATCGATAGACTGTTGGCATTATGTAAGAGAACAGGTCGAAATCGAGATGAACTCGACGTCCGACAACCCGCTATTTTTTCCCGACGATGATATGTACCTTGCAGGAGGCAATTTCCACGGCCAGCCTGTGGGGATGGCGGTCGATTTCCTCTGTATCGCCATGTCGGAGATCGCCAACCTTTCGGAACGCCATACAAATAGACTGCTAAACCCGGCTCTTTCCGGCCTGCCTGATTTCCTCGTAGAGGGCAAGGGCCTAAACTCCGGCCTCATGGTAAGCCAATACACCGCCGCCGCGCTGGTGTCGGAAAACAAGGTGCTTTCCCATCCGGCTACGGTAGATTCGATTTCCGTTTCCGCCGACCAGGAGGACCATGTCGCCATGGCGCCGATAGCGATTCGCAAATGCACGGAGATTCTGAAAAACGTCGGCGTTGTTTTGGCGATCGAGATGTATTGCGCGGCGCAGGCCTTCGATTTCCGCAAACCATTGAAACCGGGCAAGGGTTCGCGCGTCGCTTATGATGTTATCCGCAAGCATGTATCATTTCTCGAAAACGACCGCGTGCTTTATCCTGATATCAACAAGATCGCCGACCTCGTACGAAACAACACGATCCTCGATGCTGTCGAAGCGGAGCTTGGCGAACTGCCGTTGAGATTAATGTAACGATTTAACGATAAAAGGGGAGACTATGCCAATAAAAGGAAATATCACTATCGCGCGACTGGCCCAATTCTGGATGGAAGAGGTAAGACCTCCGATACCGCAAGCGTTGGAGCTTACCCCCGATGACAAACTCGACTGGGCGCCGGGGGAGAAAATGATTCCCCTGAGCAATATATTCAAACATATCGGTGAGGCGTCAGCCTGGTGGATTTACGTTGTTATCGATGGCAAAGAATTCGAGGAGTTTGCCAAAGGCCGGATGATGTCCAAAGACGAACTTAAAACAGTACTTGACGAGCATTGGAAACGGCTTGAGGAGTTTTTCAATCGCGGGCCGGAAACATTTGAAAAATCATATGATATGAGTAAATTCGGCCGCGATTCTCACGTTACCGGCGAGTGGATTTTCCTGCATCTGCTCGAACACGATATCCATCACCGAAGCCAGATTAACCATTACCTACGCATACTGGGCATCAAACCGCCGAAGATATAGATCTATTATCAGAGGTGCATAGAATTGGCATGCGTCTATTCGTTTTCCCTAAGAAATAAGTTTTGAATCGCAATTTACAATGATAATTGGCAATCATTACATAATACATTAAATTAAATTGAAACAATTCTTAACAATACCGTTTCAAAATCGCATCAGGCTTTCTTTTCACTTGCGTTTGCCGATATTTAAAATATAATGGATTCTAATTATGGATAAGATAAGGACATTCATCGCAGTCGATCTTCCGCAGGACGTCAAAATGGAAGTTGACAAGCTTACGACAGAATTTCGCAACGAAGGCCCTGGAATAAACTGGGTTAAGGCCGGAAATCTTCATATTACTATGCGCTTTTTGGGCGATATCGATGAGAACATGGTCCCGGAATTGGCAGAGAATATCAAAACCAATACTTGCGGATTCAGCAAATTTGATCTGTCTTTAAAAGGGCTTGGCGGTTTTCCAAATTTAATTATGCCGCGGGTTATCTGGATCGGCACCGAAGGGGGGAAACGCAAACTTCTTGACCTTGCCACAAGCGTGGAATTGGCTTGCATCGGATCAAAGTTTGGCAAAAGCGATAAGCGTTTTTTGCCTCATTTGACTATCGGCAGAGTAAAAACACCGTCGGGAATCGAAAAATTATTAAAGAAAATTGAACGAACGCCCTTTGAATCGTTGCCGTTTGAGATAACCGAAGTAACGATTTTCAAGTCAGAACTGTCTCCGGCGGGCCCCAAATACACCGCTCTTGAAAAAATAGAGTTATAATTGTAAGCTGTTCTTTACTGTCAAATCACGTCATAACTTTTCCACCGATTTTACTCCTAAAAGCAAAAAAACACTTGCACATCTGAACAGTATATGATAGTTTTTTTTGAGAATATGATGAGAAATTTTAACAAAAGAGGCATAAATGGCAGGAAATAACAATGAAAAAGAAAAAGCCCTCGCTAATGCGATAACATCAATTGAAAGGCAATTCGGCAAGGGCTCCATAATGCGGCTGGGCGATGATCCCGGCGATCTCGGTATTCCATCTATCTCCACAGGTTCTCTCGGGCTTGATGTAGCTCTTGGCATAGGAGGAGTGCCCAGGGGTCGAGTTGTGGAGATTTTCGGGCCGGAATCATCGGGAAAAACCACCCTGGCTCTGCATATTCTGGCCGAAGCGCAAAGGGTCGGAGGCATCGTCGCCTTTATCGATGCTGAACACGCTATGGATCCCGGCTATGCCAGAAACCTCGGCGTCGATATCGAAAACCTTCTTATCAGTCAGCCGGATACGGGCGAACAGGCCCTTGATATTACTGAAACTTTGGTCCGTTCCGGCGCCATTGATCTTGTTGTGATAGATTCGGTGGCCGCGCTTGTTCCCAAAGCGGAAATCGAGGGCGAAATGGGCGATTCACACATGGGATTGCAGGCGAGGCTAATGTCGCAGGCTATGCGCAAACTCACAGGAACGATTTCAAAATCCAAAACATGCGTGATATTTATCAACCAGATCAGGATGAAAATCGGAGTTATGTTTGGTAATCCGGAAACAACGCCGGGAGGAAACGCGCTGAAATTTTATTCATCTATAAGGATGGATATCAGAAAAATCGCGACATTGAAATCCGCAGGCGAGGTAACCGGTTCGCGAACGAGGGTGAGGGTTGTCAAAAACAAGGTCGCCCCGCCCTTCAGAGAAGCCGAATTTGATATTGTATACGGCAAGGGTATTTCCCGTATCGGCGAATTAATAGATATCGGCGTAAACAACGATATTGTCGAAAGATCCGGTACATGGTATTCGTACGGCGAGGAACGCCTGGGGCAGGGCCGCGATAATTCCATTGGATACTTGACCGAAAACCGCGAAACCGCGAAAGAGATTTATACGAAACTTCGCGCGAAATTCGGACTTGATAACGGCCATAAAAAAGAAGAGGCCAAAGGCAAGACAAAACCTGAAAAGGCGGCTAAAAGCGCGGCTCCGGCAAGCGCCATCAAGAAGTAGCCTGATTTTTCTAAGCTATCATGGCCGAACATATCATAACCGGTCTTGAGCCGGTCAAACGAAAAAAAGGGTGGTTTGAACTTGTAACAAAGGACGGGCCGCCTTTTTATATCGACGAGGAAACTTTATATAAAAACGAGCTTTCTATCGGCAGAATACTATCCGAGGCCAGGCTAAAGCAAATTAAAGAAAATGCTGATATTGCGTGGTTGAAATTCAGATCGCTTCAAATCATATCGCGTCGAATGATTTCCGAAAGGGACCTCAAAAGAAAACTCTCCTCGGAACGAAAACCATCGGCAACAAGAGACAGCGCCATAACATGGCTTAAGAGTTTTGGTTATATCGACGATCACAAATATGCCGGCGCTTGTATCAGATCGCAATTATCGCGAGGCGGGAAATCAAGGCTTTACTTAAGAAAGAAGCTTCGAGAAAAAGGAATCAGCATGGAAATCGCCGAGGAAGCACTTGATCTTGAGCTTAAAGAGTATGATGAAATATCTGTTGTCATCGAACTCGCGAAGAAAAAACAGAGGACCCTCCGAAATTTACCGCCGTTAAAAGCAAAACAGAAATTGATTAATTTTCTCAGGGGAAAAGGGTTCAATTGGGAGGCCATAAACAAAGCCGCTGCCGTTGTTATAAACAATGAGGAAAATGAGTAATGCCTTTTTATGACGCTGGAGACGCGGCCATTTTCTATGAAATTACGGGCCACGGTTCTCCGCTGATACTTCTGCATGGCTACGCCTTAAACAGCGTTATGTGGGATTTTCAAGCCGCTGAATTATCAAAAGAACATAAGGTCATCACGCTCGATCTGCGGGGATTCGGACAGTCATCCTGCGGAAAAGAGTGGTCGGGCTCCGCCATGGCCGGCGACGTTATCGGCTTGATAAAAGAATTAAAGCTCAATGATGTAACGGTTCTGGGGTTTTCGTTAAGCGGCGGCAGCGCAATCCGTATCGCTCTCGAACTGCCCGATATTGTATCGAATTTAATCCTGACATCATCGATTCTGCCATCGAAAGGAAACCCTCGCACGAAAAAGGAAGAGGAGTATCAATCAAAAGAGCGAAATATCCTTCGGCTTCGCGGCGTGGAATCATGGGCCGATGCTATAGGCATGCGCAAGGGTAAGCTTGTTGATAACATTTTCAAGCGCAACCCCGACGTGGGTCCGGTATGGGACAAGATTATCGCGCGGCACAATCCCGATTTTTTATTGCAGATGATGGCCGCGCGGCAGAACACGCAATCGCTTGTCGATTGGCGTTCGAGGCTCAAAGATATAAAACAGAAAACTCTTTTGATATTCGGCGCGCAGGACAAACAGTTTATCGACGGAGCGTATCGTCTCGACCAAACAATCCCGGATACAAGGTTAATTATAATAAGCGGGGCTGGACATATGGTGAATCTTGAAAAGCCGGATGAATTTAATAGGGCGTTGTTGGAGTTTTTGGCGAACGATAACAATCAAAATAGTTAGATTTATATTTGGTCATTAGCGTCATTCCTGCGGAAGAGGTAATTCAGCGCCGGGCTATGTTCTTGATTCCCGATTAGAAATTTCGGGAATGGCAGGGGCTACTCATGGCAAGCCGTGACTCGCGGGAAAAGCTACGCCCTGCCGTCTTTGCGAGTCCCGCCCTTGTCGGGACGAAGCAATCTCTCGCTTACAAAGTATATTCTTATAATACCTCCGAGATTACAATTGGAGATCGCCGCGTCGTCCCCCGCTAAAGCGGGGAACTCCTCGCGATGACGAAAATTTTGATTCGAGGTCATTGAGAGCGAAGCGAAGCAATCTCATTATTTCCCAATACAAAACCGCTCAAAAATGCTGTTTAAGATATCCTCCGAGGTGGTCTCGCCGACAAGCTCGCCCAGGTGGTCCAATGTCTCCCGGATGAAAACCGCGATCACCTCGCCCGATCCTACAGATCCGCAGGACTGCCCGGCTTTGATCTCCTCGACAGCACGAGCCAATGATTCGCAGGCTTTGCTCATAGCATCATGTTGGCGCTGAGTGGCAAGCATTGCCATATCAAGGCTGAAATCATCAATATGAAATATATGGGCAATCGCCCTCTTAAGCTCGTCCAGCCCGGCACCCCTCAAGGCCGATATCTTCACTATATCTTTGTTGGGCAGCAAGCCGGACGGATCAAGATTCTCCTTTTCGCCAAGATCGATCTTGTTTACAATCATAATCGTTCTTTTATCACCAACCGCGCGAAATACATTTTCGTCCTCCTCGGTCACGCCCTCGGAGCCATCTATCATGAACAGTACAAGATCAGAGTTCGCTATTTCATCCGCAGTCCTGTCCTGCCCGATCCTCTCCACAACATCGCCGCTTTTCCTAAGGCCGGCGGTGTCGGTGAGCAGTATCGGGAAGCCGTCGATCTCGATCCATTCGGTCAACGTGTCGCGTGTGGTGCCTGGGATTTCCGTTACGATAGCGCGGTCGCGGTTGAGGAGGGCGTTCAGCAACGATGATTTACCGACATTCGATTTCCCCACGATGGCAACCCGGTAACCCCGGTTTAGCCCCCGGCCAAAATCGTAGCTTTGCAAAATCCTGCTTGATTCATCCAACTGCTTTTCGATTACGATTTTGATTTTATCGAGCGGCGTTTTATCGATCTCCTCTTCGGAGAAATCAATCTCGGCTTCGATCAATGTCAAAAGGCCGGAGATTTTATTTTTTATATCATCTATTTTATGAAACAGCTCACCCTTCAGGTTCCGTGCGGCGGCCTTTAATGCCAGCTCCGACTTGGCGTCGATAGCGGCGGCGATGGCCTCGGCCTGCGATAACGATATCCGGCCGTTTATAAAAGCTCTCTTGGTGAACTCGCCCGGCTCGGCAAAACGCGCTCCGCATGATATTAGTCTCTCCAAAATCATCTTCGATGACATATATCCGCCGTGGCAAATTATCTCCACCATCTCCTCGGCGGTGTAGCTTTTGGGTGCGAAGTATGGAATAATCGTAACCTCGTCTATGGGATTGCTGTCTTTATCGGCAATAAAACCATATAACAATCGTCGGTCGTCATTGGAGGAAACGCGCGTCAGTGCCGAAACCGATTTTGATACCAGTTCAATCGAACCCGGCCCGGATATCCGCACAATAGCCAGCGCAGACCTGCCGGGGGGTGTTGCCGCGGCGCAGATGATGTCGTTTTTGTTTTTCACGGTTTTCATCTATCTGCCAAAATAGCTCTCGCGATGTTTATTGTCAATCAATTGGAAAGCTGACAAATTAAATGGTTAAATATATATCTCACAGAAAAGCGATGATTTATCGACCTCGACAATTTTAGCCCTTACATCAAGTTCCGATATCAGCGCGCGAAAATCGTCCGGCGACAATGTTGTGGCTTTGAATCCATCTTTACAGACTATTACGCCGTTGCCTGTTTTGGACATGTCAATTTCACCAAGCAGTCCGGCCTCGGCCTGAAGCCTGAACCATTCCAATCTATGCTCCCAGAATTTGTCGGAATAGGTTGAGAAAAAAACTACGCCATCCTTTTTTGTTACTCTTACCGCTTCGTGAACCAGTTCTAATTGATTTACATGAAACGCCGAGATTCCATTCTGAATACAAACAACTTTATCAAATGTCTTAGCCGGAAACGCAAGCCTTGCCGCGTCCATACAGACGGTTTCAATACGCGGATTGTTTTGGACAACATCCGCCGCAAGGGCAAGGCTTGATAATGATGTGTCGATGCCGATTACAAATCCGGCTTTTTCCGAAAATGGGGACAGAGTTCTTCCGTAACCGCATCCAAGATCGAGAACCATGTCGCTCTGTTTTATTTTCGCGCAAATATAGTCAATCTCCGCCTGAAGATATTGCCGGACTCGCGGCGTGGATAACTCGTAAACCTGCTTGAGCCTTTGCGCCGAAAGTTTATCTGAATAATATCCGATAAACCGCTCCTTTAAGGATATCTGTTATTGTCAAATAAAAGATCGGGCGTTTCAAGTCAGATGTCAAATGGAAAGGGGGGCCATGGGGCAAGCAATTCGCTTTTCGCCGCTTTATTGACATAAGCTATTAGAATCGCCATATTATAATATGAAATATATCAGGGACAAAGATGCGCTTTACAAGCATTTCAAGAAAAACCAGATTTTATTCAGTTATCTTATCGGCGACCTGGATGATTTTTATTTCAGCAAGTGCGAATGGGCGATAAGCGAGAACGACTACGCTGAAATTGAAGAGGTTGTGTTAATTTATTATGGGCTTTGTACGCCAACCGTTCAAGCCTTTGGCTTAGGGAGTGGTTTTGGGCAATTTATCGAGGAGCTTCTTCCCGAATTTCCAGATAAGTTTTTTTGCCATTATCAAAGTGATTGCCGAGATCTTTTTCAGAAATTTTTCCATAACGAACCGTTGGGGACACACCTGAAAATGAAGCTTATTTCCGATCTGTTCGAATCGCGCATGACAGATGATCTCGAAATTCTCAGGCTTGACATGTCTCACAAACAAAAGCTGTTAAAACTATATTCTGAATCTTATCCTGATAATTATTTTGACGATAGAATGCTGGAAACCGGTAAATATTACGGATGTATCCAAAAAGGCGAAATCGTTTGCGTAAGCGGCGTGCATGTTCATTCAAGCAAATATAATATTTCAGTTCTGGGAAATATAACCACTCATCCGGAATATCGCGGAAAAGGGATTGTCGCGGCGGTTACGACAAAATTACTTAGAGAATTGCGGGATGAAGGCAATATGATCGCCTTAAATGTAAAAAATGATAATTTCGCGGCTATTAAATGCTATAATGAGCTTGGATTCGAAACTGTATGTGAGTACGAGGAGTCGATATTCACAAAGGGTTTAAAAGACAAATAAGGAGTGTGGTTTGAAGATATTTATAAGCGCCGATATCGAAGGAACGACCGGAATAACACATTGGAACGAATGCGAAAAGGGGAAGCCCGATTACGACGAATTCCGAAAACAAATGACCGCGGAAGTTGTGGCCGCATGCGAGGGCGCAATCGAGGCGGGAGCGACCGAAATACTTGTCCGAGACGCTCACGATACAGGCAGAAATATTATCGCGTCGAAATTGCCCGAAGAGGTGAAATTGCTGCGGGAATGGAGCGGGCATCCCTTCTGCATGGTACAGGGCATTGACGAATCCTTTGACGCGGCAATATTCACAGGCTACCATTCCAGGGCGGGGGCCGACACAAACCCCCTGGCGCATACGCTTACCGGATCGTCGATGCATATTAAAATCAATGGTCGTTTCGCGTCGGAATT
>CAZKYQ010000027.1:0-9562 GCA_964556975.1 uncultured Ignavibacteria bacterium | reverse complement strand
TAAGCGCTAATAGGTTTCTTTGAATCTGTGGCAATCATGTAAAGTCAAATATCGGCAATGTTATTTTTTCATCACTTGGCGATATCGATAACATGACGTTATGTGATCGTTGACCATCCCGGCCGCCTGCATGAAAGCGTAGCAGATAGTAGAGCCGACAAACTTAAACCCTCTGCTTTTAAGCTCCTTGCTCATGGCATCCGACTCTGCCGTTTTCGCGGGAATCTTTGATAGGCTCTTCCATTTGTTTGCTTTCTGTTTTCCGCTTGTAAATTGCCATATAAATTTATCAAAACTCCCAAATTCATTTTGGATTTCAAGAAATGCTTGCGCATTTGTTATGGATGATCTGACTTTCAACTTGTTTCGGATAATGCCGGAATCTGATAACAATTTTTGAATTTTCGGTTCTTTATACCCGGCAATCTTTACAGCGTCAAAATTATCAAAAGCTTTCCTGAAGTTTTCCCGTTTTTTTAAAATTGTCGACCAGCTCAATCCGGCTTGAAAAGCGTCAAGGATTAAAAACTCAAACAGTTTTCTGTCATCGTGAAGCGGTACGCCCCATTCGGTATCATGATACTTTATCATCAAATCGTCAACGCCCGGCCATTCACATTTATTTTTCATCTGTACTCTCCTCGGAAGGACCGCTAAAACGCCTCTCCAACGGCCAGATAGAGTTCCGCCGAATCGTCGCCTATACCGTAATCAATTCTGATATTTACTTTCTCGGACTCCACGAACAGGTAGCGGAATCCTACGCCAGCCGCGAATTTAAAATGGCTCGAACTGAAATCTGAAATCTTATCTGCCACGGTACCCGTTCCGGCGAAAACAGTAAAACCAAAACGCCGCCATAAAGGAAGATGGCGATACTCCGCCTGAATCGCGATAAGTTCTTTTTCGATGTATAAAGCGGGTAAATACCCTCTTATGACCGCCCCTATTTGTGGAAAGATCCCGAAGGGCGCGTCTCCGCCGATAAAATCGCCAACTGCCTGAAAAGCTATTGCCTGTTTATCAGAAAGAGAATAATATTTACGGATGTCTATAACATATCTTTCAAAACTATAATCGCTTCCAAGTCCTTTTCCATAAAACCGCCCTCTGGCCATAATAAATTCACCTCCTGCCGGGTAGAAAATATTATCCCTGCCGTCCCAATTTATGGAAACCCCGAAACCGCTCATGTAACCGGTTGTTGAGCCCGTAATACCTCCCGCGGCCAAAAGTCCGTCCGGTTCGTATTCGAGAAATTTGCTATGCAATATTTCATATTCGCCCCCCAAGTAAAGGCCGCTGATGGCTTCCCGTTGGATTCCAAACGAACCGCCCGTAGTGCGAGTAGTATATTCCTCCGCGTCATCTTTGGAACCGCTTGTCCCGAAACCGTAAAAATCATCGGGCCATTTTGTATGGAAGACCTCTCCTGAAATTATGTATTTGTTATCCTTTATGTACAAACGCGGTTCAAGGCTAACAGAGAATTGTTTGTTTAACGTATAAAAAGCCAAAAAAGAAATGCTGGATGGTTTGCACGCGGGGGAATTTCTAAATATATAATTCGGATAAACGCCGAACCCAAGTTTCGTTTCGGGAGTATAGAAAACCGCCGGAAGAACCGTAAGGCTGCTTTTCAACGTATCGGCATTTCCCACCGGCAAAGAATCCTCGGCAAATGACGAAGAAGCTAATATCAAAAAACTAAAAACGAAAACAGCATAAGTCATAAGGAGTTTCATGTCTGACAATTTAATTATAACCGCCATTGGGGGCAATAATAAACGTCAGGGGTTTTATATTAAGAAAAGAACAATTTCATCGCCAAAAGTAACAATAAACGCGCCCGTAGCGGCTAATATTATTCCCACAATTTTACGGCGGGTCATCGGCTCTTTTAAAAACAACGCCGCGAAAATGAAGATGAAAATATTGCTGGTCTGGTTCAGCGCGGCGGCTATCGACACTTGAGCGTATTTCATTCCCGCCAGCCAAAAAATCAATGCTACATAAGCGCCGAGGAACGAACCCGACACCAGGCATATCCACCCCCGTTTCGTAAGATGCGGCGCGGCGATTTTGCGCCTTTCGGGGTGAATCAATAATATCACAGCCAATAATAGCCCGCCGCCAATTAGGCGTACTTCGGTTAATGGCAAGAGGGGAGAGCGATTTAGAAGCGGCTTTATCATCACGACCCCAATGGCCATTGTTGCCATTGCCAATATGCCCCATAAAATTCCGAGCAGGAGTTTTCGTTTTTCGATATTGCCGTTTTTGTCCGTGCGCGTAATAGTAAGAACCGCCGAAATAATCAGGGCAACGCCAACAACTTGAAGCATGCCCAGCCTCTCTCCCAACCAAAGGACCGCGAGAATAATCATTGACGGGCTATAAAAACAATCGACAATCGCGGAAAGTCCGGCGCCAAGCAGATTGAGGCTTTTAAAAAAGAATGTGTCCGCGATACCGATTCCCAGCGCCCCGCTCAAAAGAAGCAACGCGATCTCGGAATTTGTAAACCCGCTGAATATCCAGCCATCAACCAAATAAACGGTAGGAACAAGCAACGTCATTGCCAGAATATTTTTAAAAAAATTCAACGCAACAGGATGGACGGTTTCTCCGCTTTTTTTAAACAGGATTACGGCAAAAGCCCAGACTATTGCTGTGGCCGCGGCGAACATTTCTCCAATGTAGGGCATTATTTATCTTTCATTGTTTTTCGGCATAAACAAATCGAAAACGTCGGCGTAAATTACGCAATCGAGAACATCAATTCAACAATAAAACCGCCAAGCACCTATTATTTTCTAAATTACTTTCTTGCAATTTCAATAATCGGCTTGTAGGATTATTCCCGATAATTGACCCGGCTCTCTTTGAGCATTTTTAAGGAGCAAAAAATGAAAAAAAGAATACTGACAGCGGACGATCTGCTGAAAATAAAATTTATCAGAGACGTATGCCTTTCCCCTGACGAATCAAGAATCGTCTTTACGGTACAGATCGTCTCTGAAAATAAGAAGAAATACTACTCACATATATATATGGCCAATGTCGACGGTACCGGATTGCGGAAATTCACTTTTGGGGAAGTTTCGGATTCCGGCCCAATGTTCTCTCCGGATGGCGAATGGATATTTTTTACATCGAAGAGAAACGACAAAAAAGGTGTTTACAAAATGTCAACCACCGGTGGCGAACCGCAAAAAGTTATAAGCGATGATGGAACATTTTCTGATATTTCTATTTCTCCGGATGGTAAAAAGATGCTATGCGTATACGCCAGGGCCGATGATGTTCCCAAAGACAAAGACGGCAAGAAGAAGGCGCCTGTTTACCGGCATATAACAAGATTGTTTTACAAGCTGGATAATCTTGGCTTTATGCCCAAAGATCCGGGGCATATTTACATTATTGATGTGGAAACCGGAAAAAAGAAACAGATTACACGAAGCAAAAACGGCGAACGATCAGCGGCATGGATCGGCAAAGGGAATAGCATTGCCTATGTCGCCAATATTCAAAAAGACCGCGATTCTAAATTTATGTATGATGATATATTCGTAGTTTCCATTAGGGGCGGCAGTCCCAAGAAACTAAATAAGCCCGCCGGGCCCGTTGAAACAATCGCGGTTTCTCCCGACGGTAAGGAGATCGCGTTTATCGGCCATAGCAACCCCGAAGATGCCTGGGGAACGGAGCCGGCGCACATCTGGAAAGTCCCGGTCGGGGGAGGCAAGAGCATCGATTTAACTCCAAGGCTGGACCGAGAAACAATCGACTCGACTATTTCCGATACCGCGGAGGTTCACGGCGTCTTAAAGCCAATATGGTCTGCTAACAGCAAAGAGATTTATTTCCAGCTTTCCGAAAACGGTTCAACCCGGCTCTATAAAATTCGCGCTTCCGGCAGGGGATTAACAAAAGTCATCGGCGGTAAAATCCATGTAGCAGCGGTATCGATGGCAGGCAAAAACAAAGTTGTTGTAACCGCCATATCAAATTCATCTATGCCTGCTGAAATTTTCTTATCGCAAACAAAGATCGGCCCGAAGCCAAAACAGATAACCAGCCTTAACGGACCGCTTGTGAAAGATATAGATATCCGCAAGCCTGAAGAGATGATAGTCCGCGGGCACGACGGCTACCCGATACATGCCTGGATTTTAAAGCCCCCGAATTTTTCACCCTCGAAAAAATACCCGTCGATATTTCAGATTCATGGAGGCCCCAGGGTACAGTACGGCCACACCTTTTTCCATGAGATGCAGTTTTTAGCGGCCTGCGGCTATGTCGTTTATTACTGCAATCCAAGAGGGAGCCAGGGTTATGGCAAAAAGCACGCGGAATCGATTATTGACGCATGGGGCACCTTCGACTTTGAAGACTGCATGTCGCTTGCCACCCACATAGCTTCACAAAAATATATAAATAAAAATAAGATGGGCGTCACGGGCGGCAGCTATGGCGGCTACATGACAAATTGGATTGTATCCCATACCAACATGTTCAAAGCGGCGGTTACTCAAAGATCGGTCGTAAATTTTATCTCGTTTTTCGGGTCATCGGATATCGGTTTCGATCTTGATAGGGAAATAAAGGGTTCGCCATGGAAAAACCTGGATAGCTGGTGGGAAATGTCGCCAATAAAACATGTCGCGAAAATTAAAACGCCGCTTTTGATTATCCATTCTGAAAACGATTTGCGATGTCCCATCGAACAGGCAGAGCAACTGTATATCTCCTTAAAAAAACTACGCAGAAAAGTTGAAATGATCCGGTTCCCGGAGGAGCCTCATGGGTTGTCTCGCTGCGGACGTCCCGACAGAAGGATCGCCCGGTTGGAATGGATGAAGAAATGGTTCGATCTTTATTTGAAGGGAAAGAGATAGCGGCGAATATATTTATTCTTCATCAAGCGCCATGCGAGGCAAATATATTTGCAGCCATTAAACATTACGGCGTTCTGTAAACCATCGAATTTATATTCATTCCCGCCCCGACCGATGCGAATACAATAATATCTCCGCTTTTTGATTCGTAATTTTTGAGTTTGCCCTTGACTATCATATCAAGCAATGTTGGCAAAGTTGCCACCGAGCTGTTGCCCAGGCGCGATATAATCATCGGCATTATATGCAACGGTACGTTTTTCTCGCCGTAAATTTTGTAGATGCGTTTCAAAATTGACTCGTCCATCTTGGCGTTTGCCTGATGAATCAGTATCTTGTTGACATCGTCAAGGTTTAAATTGGCCTTTTCGAGGACCTCCTTAACGACCAATGGAACCGTGCTTAAGGCGTACTGATATAATTTGTGGCCGTCCATTTTCAAATACAGTTCATCATTTTCTTCGTTGGCGTTATATGTTTTATCCATCCACAACATAAAAGCATGATTATAAGTATCGGATCTCGCCGAATGAGACAATATGCCGGCTGGCTCCGTGCTCGTTTTGGCCTCCAGGATTGTGGCCCCTGCCCCATCTGCATAAATCATACTGTCTCTATCATGCGGGTCCGAAACTCTGGACAAGGTTTCAGCGCCGATTACGAGTGCCCTTCGGGCATCGCCTGATTTAATATAATAATCTGCCTGTATCATTGCCTGAAGCCAGCCGGGACATCCGAAAGGAAGATCGTAAGCGATTGTTTTCGGATTTTCTATTTTTAGCTTATGTTTTACCCTTGAGGCCAGGCTCGGTACAAGATCCGATCTTCTATTGTCAGCCTTAACATCTCCAAAATTGTGAGCGACAATAATATAATCGAGGCTTTCTTTATTGGTTTTTGAAGATTCAAGCGCGTCTCTTGCCGCAAAAAAAGCGATATCAGAGGCAACAAGATCTTTAGAGACAAGCCTTCTTTCTAATATCCCCGTTATTTCTTCTAATTTATTAATTATTTCATCATTTGTTTTGTCATACTTTTCCCCGCTTGAATCATAGAAATCATGGCTGAGGAAATCCTTATTGGTGATCTTTTCTGTTGGTATATAGCTGCCGGTTCCGGTGATGGCAGAACAAATATTTTTACTTATCATTTTCATTTTCACCTCGCGTTTTTGTAGTGGCCTAATACTATGGAAAAATTCAACTCTAAAGTCAATTGTTTTTAAATTGGGACCAATTCTGTTTTAGGGCGGGGGGAATCGTTCTAAATGATTTATCTCAATGATTGTCCATTGTCTTTCAGCGCAAGGGGGTGCCTATAGGAATAGAATTGAACTGTTTGGGCCGGTCAATATGCCTTATCTCATAAAAATATCATAGGCGGGGCGCAATGGTTATAATCCGCAATCCCAAGGGTTAGAACTTATGGGGTCAGATTTTATTAACAAATTGCGGTAATCTATAGATAGCGCTGTGCGGAGCGTGATAATAAAAAAGGGCGGTTGATCTCTTCAGCCGCCCAACTCGAAACGCTAGCGTTTCTTTTTGTGCAGATGGCAATTTTTCGATGGCGGCGATGCCATTAGCTTGCATCTTTTGCCGTCTTTTGTCTTGCTTGCGCATCTGACTTTCTTTTTCGCTTTTCTCTTCGCTGGCATAAAAAATCCTCCTTGAGTGAGTGTATATTACCAATTGCAGCCTGTTTTTATACCAAAACAATGTTTTTGTCAATAAAAAATATTGAGTCTTCTAACTATTTCTATCATTATTTTAGTTGCTCCTATGGCATGTGCCAAAGTACTTCTTCCCTCTAATACTCCAAGATGTCATCAAGTTTTCCCCATAATGATATTGGCGGGTCAATTTTTTAATCCCTGCTAATAATTTTTTTCGATCCTATTTGACTTATCGAATCAAAATATTTAACCTTACTCTGTAATGAAGAAACAAAAGATATCACAATCGGCCTTGAAGCTCCTCCGGAATATGAATGTAGCAATATTGGGGTACGGCTCTCAGGGCGCGGCACAGGCCTTGAACCTGAGAGATTCCGGAATCACGGCAATTATAGGATTGCCGCTGAAGAGCCGTTCGATGAAAGCCGCAAAAAACGATGGCTTCAATATTACAACTTCCGAAAAGGCTGTTGAACAATCAGATCTAATCGCTGTCCTGGCTCCTGATCATATTCAAAAAGAACTGCTGGCGCCGACAACATCATCCGGCGTCCTTTCGGGCAAGGCCCTGGTATTTGCGCATGGCATGTCTATTGCCTTTGGGCTAGTTAAGCCGCCGCCCGATTGCGATACAATCCTGGTCGCTCCTCATGGTCCCGGTTTACGTTTAAGGGAAAAGTATCTTGACGGTGAGCCATACACCGCATTTGTCGGAATCGATAACGATGGCTCCGGGAAAGCGAAGGCTATCACCAGGGCTTATGCCGAAGCTATTGGCTGTCCCCCTAAATATCAATTCGGTTCCACGTTTCGCAATGAGGCTATTGGCGATATTTTCGGCGAGCAGGCCGTCCTGTGCGGCGGGCTTGTCGGATTGATAGAATCCGGATTTGAATTGCTTGTCAAAAAGGGGCTGTCAGAGGAGGCCGCCTATCTTGAATGCGTCTATCAACTCGATCTCATTGTCGATATGATAAAAAAATATGGGCCCGCGGGAATGTTCGACCGGATAAGCATTACCGCTGCTTTCGGGTCTCTGCGAAAAAAGGACAAACTCTTTGGCGCGGAATATAAAAAGAGATTGCTCGAAACTTATAATGAAATCGAAAGCGGGAAATTTGTTAACGAGCTCCTCCAAGACAATAAAAACGGAATGAAAAAATTAGAGCGGCTTTTAAAAATCAGCCATAAATCAAAACTGCAAAATGCCCACAATGCACTTTCGAAAACACTCAAGCGCCTGTTCCGATACTCGGGCCATCGGTAGCTTTTTTAGGAATGAAAAGCGACGATATTTTCGAGCCTTGAATAAATTTATGATATCCCGCCAGCTTCATAACGCAATCGGGACAAAGCGGAAGTTTATCAGCGAGATTGTATGGCTTCCTGCAATTAGAGCAGGCCTTTCTTATTAATTGATCTCTCATCTCCAAGCTCCAATCCCCCAATTGGACATAAAGCTTGGGCGAACTTGAGTATCGCCCAAAATCTTCGTACCGCAATCGGGGCAAATATAACCCCTGCCTTCTTTAATCATAATTTGCTGGCAGGCAGGACATTTCTTTTTGGCTCTTCTCAACCACATAAGATCACCCCATCTGGAATTTGTTTGAGAACAAAACAATTGCTACCCCGAGGCCGCTAAATGGAAGAAGGCCCCAGAACGAAAAAGATGTGAAAAACGCCAGCACGCCGGCAATGACAACCGCCGCCACTGATATTTTCACTGACCATTTGATAAGCGGCAAGACAACAATGACCGCTACTAAAAAAACTAACGCAATAAATATCCATTCGAGGCTGTTATCGGTAAGTCCGCCGAGAAATGGGACTTTCCTCATTAGTGACATTAATACCGCTTTGACATTGGCCGCTTGTTCAAGAAGTTCATAATAGAACCAGGCGAATCGTTCCATCGGACTATTCCTCCACCGGCTCGATAGTAAGGCTTGATTCCCCGACTTTGGATAATCCGACCATCCTCTCGGTCAAAAACGTTTGAGAAGATATCCAGAGGTTGGATATTTCGAGAACTTGTTGTTGGCTGACCTCGTCAACCCAGTCCATTATCATATTGTCAATTCGATTTCCTTCTACAACCAAGTCTTCCATATTCAACGTGAATTTCATTTTCATAAGCCCCCCTGTTTTATTTCCGGCAAACTATTAATCAAACAATGTGCCTTTGAAAAATTAGCCGCTGGAAACGTTTCAGCGCTTAGCGCAAACCATTGAACGACTATGGATTGAGAGTTGAAACGTTTTTGGTGGCGGGGCTTTTTCTCGGATTATTCCGCCTTGAAATATGGGAAGAATCCCATATTCAAAAGAGGAAATCCAAGTGATTTATTTATATTAATGCGCAATTTTCAGGGGGGGCTTTTTAATTGGGTTAATCCTGTTTTGGCATAAAAATAGAGACAAAAACCATTTATATAATTAATTTGAAGGAATTACTCTTGACATAACAGATTAACATGGTAAACTTTAGCGTAGTTTTAGGAGAAGTTACCGATAGGGCGAAAATGAAAAAAGCAATTAATAGCGGGCATCCAAAAAATATCCCGGAAAAGGATGAAGCGACCCAAAGGGGAATCCCCGGAAAAAGCGGCGGACATCCAAACCATATCCCCAAATCTGGCGGAAAACATCCTGCCCATATCCCTCAAAAAAAAGCAAAAGACCTGGTTTCAAAATCAGAGGCTATTTCCAAAATCCCTTTTTTACAGGGACTGCCAACAACAGAAATTAGAAAAATCGGACCATTTTTTAGTGAATTCAGATTTAAGAAAAGACAATATCTATTTTGGGAAGGCGATCCGGCCTCGAAATTTTACATAATAAAATCCGGCAGGGTCAGGCTTTTAAAAACAGCCGCATCAGGAAGAGAAATGGTTATTGAAGTAAAGGTTCCGGGACAATTATGCGGCGGTACAGCTCTTTTCGGTGAAACTCATAGAAACGGAGCCCAGGCGGTTGAGCCAAC
>CAZKYQ010000026.1:3876-22778 GCA_964556975.1 uncultured Ignavibacteria bacterium | reverse complement strand
AAATTCGCCGCTGATTTTTATCAGCAAAACCTGCATTCCACGAACAATGGCAAAAAAGCCCTGGAGTATTTGAATAATAGAGGAATAGAACAGCAAACAATAAAAAAGTTCAGAATCGGTTATGCCCCTGATTCATGGGATGGTCTTTTAAAAGCGGCATCGGCTGAAAAAATCCAATCGGTCATTCTCGAAAAGTCAGGATTGGTAAAACGTAAGGAAGGATTATACGACCGTTTCAGAAACAGGATCGTTATTCCTATAAATAACCTTTCAGAAAAAACGATAGCCTTTGGAGCGCGCCTTATGCCGGGGAATGACGGCCCCAAATATATCAATTCCCCTGAAACGGAAGTTTATAAAAAGGGCCGGGTTTTATATGGCTTCGATATTACCAAGCATTCTGTTCGAGAAGAAAACGAAGCGGTAGTTGTGGAAGGCTATTTTGATTTGATAGCGCTTTATCAATCGGGAATTGCTAATGTCGTTGCCTCCAGCGGAACAGGATTTACCCCTGAGCAGGCATCATTGCTCGCGCGGTTCTGTGAAAAGGTTGTCCTGATGTACGACCCGGATTCCGCCGGAGTAAAGGCCGCTTTCAGGGCGTGCGGTATTATTTACAACGCCGGGTTAGAACCGCGATTGATCAGGCTGCCCAAGGGGTTGGATCCTGATAGCTTTGTCAGGGAAAAAGGCGCGGATAGTTTGTCCGAGTATATTTCTAATTCCGATGATATCTTTGATTTTGTAATCAAGGGAATTAAAGGAAAAATTTCCGATCAGACCGTTTCGATGCAAAAAAAGATAATTAGTAAAATAAATGAGCTTATAGAACCTATTGATGATAATCAAACGCGGGCCATTATATATGAAAAAATTTATTCCAAGCTCGGCGTTGATATGAAATCATTTGCAATGGGAGGACAAAAAAAATCTTTTCGCGGAGACAACAAGATTGACAAAATCTTTGTTACGCGGGATAAATTTGAGAAATCATTTTTATCTTTGATAATTTCTCATCCTGAATTGTATCCGGCTTGCGGAGAAATAGTTGACAGCTCGCTATTCGCCGAATCCGAGAACGCTGACATATTTGAGCTAATCGGGAAAATCCATTTATCCGGACGGGAAATAACGGTTTCCAACCTTTTCGATGAAGTCGGCCTTAATGGTTTGCGTAACAAGCTTTCTGAAATAGCCTTTATTGACCAATCATCAACGGGCAGCGAGGCAATGTTTGAAGAATTTTTGAATAAATTTAAAAAAATATCAAAGAAAAAACGATTGGATGAGTTAAAAGGCCGGATTATCGAAGCCGACAGATCATCCGATCGAAAGAAGTTAGAAAGATTAACCCGGGAATTTCACAAACTGGAAACAGAGGTTTAGGTATTATGGCACAAGAGGCAAAAAACAAAAAAGAGATCGCGAATCTCGAGCATGCCGAAGAAAATATCGACCGGGACACCGGAGGGGAACCAGAACTTTCAAAAAACGAACCGCACGAAATTCACGAAGAACAGCGCGCGGTAATTGAGACGGCTGATACCGGAGCGGATCCTGCTTATGTTTATTTCAAGGATTTGGGAAAGTACAATATTCTTTCGAGGGAAAAGGAAGTGGAAGTCGCGATGCGGATCGAAAGCCATAAGAGGGGGATAAAAAAAATCATTTTCTCTTCTCTTGTCGTGATGGACGACCTCGTTTCGTGTAATGAAAAACTTTTCTCAAAGGACATACGGCTGGAAGATTTGGTATCGCCCGAAACATGTCGATGGTTTGCGCCTGAAAACATTAAGCGTGAAAAGTTGAAAGTTTTGACCAGGCTGAAAAAGATAGAGGGACTTCTTCAAGCAAGCCGTTTCGACAATCTTGATTTTCCTTTGGAAAAAGCGGATATCGCGTTGAAAAGACGATTGAAAAACCGTCAAAAATTATTTGCAGAAATTGAAAAATTCAATTTTAATCTGGCATTCCTGGAGGGGCTTGTTTGCAAATTTAAAAAACAAGTCAATAAAGCCAGACGGTACCACAGGCCGCTGAATAATATTGCCAAGCATCTTGGCTCGGAACTTTCGGAATATTTGTTTAGCGAGGAAATGCCTCAGTCCGAATTGGAAACAACCAAAAACAGGCTTGAGTATCTTGAGTTTGAGTTGGAAAAAGCAAAACAGATTATGATCGAATCCAATATGAGGCTCGTTATTTCCATCGCCCGGAAATATATTGGCCGTGGAATGGAATTCATGGATCTTATTCAAGAGGGGAATTCAGGCCTTGTTAAAGCCGTGGATAAATTCGACTATCGAAAGGGATTTAAATTTGGAACTTATGCCTCCTGGTGGATTAGACAGGCGATAACAAGGGCCCTTTCCGAACAGGCAAAAACCATTCGAACTCCGATGTACCTAAACAGCCAATATGGAAGGGTCGCTAAAGCTTCACAGAGATTGTTCCAGAAATATGGCCGTAAGCCGAGTGTAAAAGAACTTGCGTCAAAAGTTGGCATCCCCGCGGAAAAAGTCGAAGATATATTGAGCGCGATTCCTCAAACCGTTTCATTGTCGAAACCGATAGGAGAAGACGAAGACAATCAAATGTTTAATCTGATTGCCGACCCGCAATTTTCTACGACTAGCGGCAAGGCATCGTTTGTCTACTTGCAAGACCAGCTGGAAAAAATCCTTGGGACTTTAACTCTAAGGGAGGAAGAAGTAATCAGGCTTCGTTTCGGAATGTCTGACGGGCTTCCCAGGACCCTTGAGGAAGTAGGTTTGATATTCGACCTGACTCGCGAAAGAATAAGGCAAATTGAAGCAAAAGCTCTGAAAAAATTACGCCATAAAACGCGCGCGGCGAAATTAAGAGATTGCGTGGAAATGCTTTAAGCTATTGGAATAATGACATTTAAAGCCGTAGAGTAATCTGCGGCTTTTTTTATTTGCAACCCGGTAGTCTTAAAATCCGTATCAAAATATAGGTAAAAAGTGGATTTTGGCCACTGGGAGGATATAATGAAAATCATCAAAATACTTAGTATAGCCGGGGTTCTTTTATCGCTAATGATTACCGCCGCTTTCGCGATTGATCCTATTGTGATTATAGAAGACGTTGGGTCTGATAGAATTGAATCCGCTGGTTTCGAACTTGCAAGCGCTGGAAAATTCAAAATTGAAGCTGTCGGGCTGAAAGGGCGCGGGTCAGATAATTACCTGGCCTATGGCTGGCTGATTGATTCTCAAACCCGCCGACCTGTCTGGGAGATGAAAAGAAGAAATGTTAAAAGACATGGTAAACATGGCCTTATTAAGGCCGATGATACTGTTTTGTTGGATGCCGGAAAATATGAACTTTACTATTATGTTGAAAGCAAATGGGGTCGCAAAATTATTATAAATGGCAAAAATATAATCGGGTTTTTGGGCGACCTTTTTGACGGCGGCTTTAATGATGAAATTGATGACTATATAGAGGATTTTTATATTTCCGTGACTCCTAAAAAAGATGATTATAAAAAATTTAAAATCTTCGATCCTGATGGACGATTTCCAAACGCTTTATTACAAATAAATAAAGTTGGCGATTCTGAGTATATTGAAAAAGGCTTCAGTATTGACAAACCGACTGAAGTCAGAATTTATGCCCTATGCGAATTCCCTAAAGGCGATAAATTCCCGGTTGATATGGCTTGGATAATCGACGAGTCTTCGAGGGAAAAAATCTGGGAGATGGACCGTTGGAATACGGATTATGCAGGCGGCGGTAAGAAAAATAAGCTGGTTGATGAAAAAATAAAACTCGAGAAGGGTCGATACGTCTTGTACTATGTTTCAGACGATTCGCATTCTTATGATAATTATAATGTTTTGCCGCCCTATGATCCGTTGAATTGGGGCATTGCCATTCTTCCAACAAGCGCGACAAATATCAAGGCGTTCAAAACCTTTGTGCCCAAAGGCCGGGGTGAAGCGTTGATTGATCTTACCGGCATGGGGGATGATGAATTTGAGTCTCAAGCTTTTGAGCTAAAGTCCGAGCAGAGCGTTAAGATACATTGTATCGGAGAGTACAGCAGCTGGGGCAAAGAGTTTGTCGACTATGGATGGATAGAAAACGCGGATAATGGCAGGACGGTTTGGGAAATGACCAAACGCAATACCGCACATGCCGGCGGCGCAAACAAGAACAGAAAATTCGACCGCATGATTACTTTGCCGAAAGGACATTATATAGCGCATTACATCACGGACGATTCTCATTCTTACCGCGGCTGGAACGCCTCGCAGCCGTATGAGCCGAAGGCTTGGGGGTTAGCGATTTATCCGGGCAAAGACTTTAAAAAATCCGACTTTAAACTTTTAAAAGAATCGGAATTGCAACTCAGCGCCGATATTCTCGCTAAGCTTACAAGCGTGAGAGACAATGAACGCAGGAGGGGCAAATTCCAAATTGATAAAAGAACAAAAATCAGGATTTATGCCATTGGCGAGGGTTCTCGCGACGAAATGTATGATTATGGGTGGATATTGAATGACGATACCGGGCGCGTCGTATGGGAAATGACCTGGCGAAATACCGAACCGGCCGGCGGGGCCAGAAAAAACAGGCTATACGACGATTCTATTATTTTGGATCCGGGAAAGTATATCGTTTATTTCGTAACCGATGGTTCTCACTCTTTCAATAATTGGAACTCGTCGAAACCCCGAGACCCCGTAAATTGGGGTATTACTGTGAGCATTGATTAACAAGAAAATTAGCGTAAAGTATTCTCCCCAGAAAATTGCTTTAATGCTAATAAAGAAGCGGCCCGGCAAAGGCCGCTTTTATTTTTTTATGCCGATTATTAATTCCACAAAAACCGAATCTCCAAAGTTATCTGAGCCGAAGCCCCTATAAATTTCCAAGCCCGGCGGAACAACAGTATAACCATACTTCTCAATATTATTTCTAAAATCCCGCCAGCATATATCTATACTGTCTGCCGGCAAGAAACATTTATAGACTAACATATCACCAGGCTCAATTATTCCGTGATTAAATCTATCGTATGCATAGCATTTATTTCCGGACTCAATTAGTCCAATAAATCTTTTGTGGGCAGTCAGGGAATCCTTGTCGTTGAATTCATCAATAATTCCCGCTATTTCGGAGAAATCCTCCGGGCTGGCGGAATAAATTTCAAGCGCTTTGGCAATCCCCGCGTTTATATTTGATAAAGAATCGCAAACATCAACTAAAATATAATGGGTTTCAGGCAGATATTTTTTCTGAAAGTTCTCATATCTGCTTTCATTATCGCATGAGAAACATATTAGGACCAATGCCGCGAAAAAAATGCCTGCGCGGATAAAAACAAAAAGTTTTTCATGCTCATTCATTTCATGCGGGATATTCAACTTTTTCAAACCATCGCGGATCAAAATCAGGAAAGATATCGTCTCTTTTTTCCAGATCGGACAGATACTCAAGATCACCGGCGGAAATATTCTCTGCCTGGCCAGCCATTTCCGTAAGACGCGTGAATGCCTCATGGTGGGCGGCAACTCTTGTTTCGGCATAATCTCTTGCTGCCCATGTCGATATTAAAAATTGCCAATCAGACGCTGATAATAGCAAAAGTTCCTTGCCCGCCTGAGCAATTATGCGTTTTTCTAATGCTTCTGCTTTGGAATAACGCTTGGCTAATTCGATCATTTTCAGTTCATCTTCATAAATATGTTTCCACGTCCACTCGTTCCACTCATTTAGCCAGATGTAATGGTATCCGCCTTCGCCCCAGGACCCCTCGGGCAGAGATACTATTTTTGACGGTTTATCAATATCGTAATATTCTCCCGCTGTGCAGAGCTGTACATCATCCAAAGACGCGATTTTTTCAATCACCTTTTCAAGAAATCCGGGGCCTTCAAACCACCAGTGTCCGAAAAGTTCAGCATCGAATGGCGCCACAAGTATCCCGGGATTTTTGAATTCTTTATCATTTCTTTTGAAAATGCCGCCTATCAAATCAGCGAAGTGCGACGCGTTTTCATCAAGCCTTGAGGATATAATTGACGGGTCATAAATTTCCTTATCCGCCAGATCGCTGTTTGCGGAGGTTACTTTCCAGTATCTATGGCCTCCGGGAAATCTCTTTTTATGAAAATCAAGATAGTTGCCGTCGCCGGGATAGCCCCATTCGCCTGACCAGACCTGAAGGCTGCTTTCGGGATCGCGCGTAAATACGGCAACAGGCATCTTGCCTTCTTTGGAACCAACAAGATATACGGAATACGGCGTCTTATCCTGGTCTTCGTCGCGCGGAATGTATTGCTCCTGAAATTTCCCCCATAATGTTTTTAAGGCCTCGAACCTGTCAACATAAACGCCTATGGCCTTTCCGCCCTTCAGGGTCGCGCTGTCTATGAAAAAATACTTAATCCCATTTTCAGACAAGAATTCCTCTAGGCCTTTTCTTTTATAGGATTTCGATAGGTTTTCAACTTCTACGGGCGGGCTCCATTCATAGGCCGGCCTGTAAGCGCATTCGGGAAGCCAGAGGCCTCGAGGCTCTCGCCCAAAATGAGATTTATATGAGGCAACAGCGAGTTTCACCTGCACTTGGCAGGAAACGTCCTGCGAAAGGAGGGGCATATAACCGTGAGTCGCGCCGCATGTGATGATCTCTATATGGCCGCCATCCTGCAATTTGCGAAACTCATTAATAATGTCCCTGTTGTATTTATCATTAAATGAAAATTTGATATCCTGATAGAATTTTTCCCACATCTTCGCCAGACTATGAAAAGAATCTTGATTGGTACGATAAAATTCGGTGGCGTCCGCTCCGGCGGCGTCGATCTTTTGATCCAGATAATGATTGAATTCCTCTTTGAATGAATCATGAGCCAGCTGTTCGCAAAGTACAGGCGATATGCCTATTGTGATTTTTGGAGAAATTCCTTTTTCAACAAGCCTGTTGCAGGTCAACAAAATAGGAATATATGTTTCCGCCGCCGCTTCGTTGAGCCAATCAGTCCCATGAGGCCATTTGCCATGCCCTAATACATAGGGCAGATGGGAGTGAAGCACAAAAGAGAAATACCCTTTTTTCATTTCGCCGCCTGGAACCCGATATTCTTATCGTCTTTGCCCTGAATTTTTATCTGCCCGAATTGCGATTCATATTTTTTTATGTTCTCTTCAAGGGCTTTAATGAGCATTTTGGCATGCGCCGGCGTCATTATAATTCGGGATAAAACCTTTGTTTTCGGCGCGCCCGGCATTACTCTGGCAAAATCCAGGATGATTTCTTGCGGCGAATGGGCAATCATTGCGAGGTTGGCATAAATTCCCTCTGATTCCTTTTCACCAATCTCGATTTTCAATTGTCTCGGCTTCTGGTCCAAAATTCCTCCGTTATTAAATTAAAATCTAAACTATTTGATTTAGAACTCAAATTCTAATACTATTTGTCATTATGTCAAGGAGTTTACAAAATATGTTAGTCAAAAAAAATCGTGTTACAGGGATAGTTAATAAATTTCAAAAGTCAAAGGTCATTGTAATGGGCGATATAATGCTCGATCGCTACCTGTGGGGAAGCGTCGAACGGATATCTCCTGAAGCTCCCGTGCCTGTGGTTCACGTTGAAAAAGAGACCAATAATCTCGGCGGAGCGGCGAATGTGGCCGCCAACGTGCACGCGCTTGGAGCCGCACCCTTGCTGATAGGGGTAATCGGCGACGATCAATATGCCGGAGGATTTAAAAAAAATTTGAGAAGCAAAAAGCTCCCGATTTCCGGTCTGGTTGTTGATCCAAAACGGCCTACAACCGTGAAAACGCGGATTGTGGCGCACAGCCAGCAGATAGTCCGCGTTGATCGCGAAGATTCTAAAGAGATCGGAAGCGAGCTTGTTGGGAAATTGCTGGCAAAAGTCAAAAAACATCTTGGACAGACAGATGGCATAATAATATCCGATTATGGAAAGGGCATCATTACTTCGGCTTTGCTTTCAGAACTGATACCGCTGGCAAGGGCAGAGGGGAAATTTATAGCCGTTGATCCCAAGGAAGTGCATTTCAGGAATTACACAAATGTTTCAATCATTACACCCAACCATCATGAGGCCGGATTTATATCCGGCAAGAGGATTACAAGCGATAAAATTCTAAATAAAGTCGGCTGGGACCTGCTAAAGGCATTGAGTCTGGAATCTCTTCTTATAACCAGAGGCGAAAAGGGCATGGCCTTGTTTGAAAAAGACGGCAGACTGACCGAAATTCCCGCTGAAGCAAAAACTGTTTACGATGTTACTGGCGCCGGAGATACTGTTATCGCGGTACTCACAGTCGCCAGAACAGCGGGAGCCTCCATGAAGGAGGCCGCTTATATGGCGAATGTCGCGGCGGGATTGGCAGTAGCCCAATTCGGTACCGCAAAAGTTACGAAGGACGAACTGCTTGAGGAGTTAAAAAATAAAACATGAACCCTAAAATAGTCTCGCAAAAAGAAGCGGTTTTAATCAGGGAACGATTAAGGCGTAAGAAAAAAAAGATCGTTTTTACAAATGGCTGTTTTGATATTCTTCATTCGGGACATGCCATTTATCTCGACCATGCGCGGCAAATGGGTGATTTTCTTATCGTTGGCCTGAACAAAGACCAGTCAGTCAGGCGTCTAAAAGGCGATAATCGGCCGATAATGCCATTCAAAGAACGAGCACTACTGCTCGCGTATTTGATTCCAGTCGATCTTGTAATTGGTTTTAACGATGAAACTCCGCTAAATCTTATCAGAAAAATAAAACCGGATATTCTTGTCAAAGGCGCGGATTATAAAATCTCTGAAATTGTCGGGGCAAAGGAAGTTTTAGAAACGGGGGGACAGGTTAAGCTAATTCCTCTTATAAAGGGACGATCTACAAGCGACATCATTGCCAAACTTCTGAAAAGCCGCTAAACTGCTTAAAGCAATGGCATCTAACCTGTTACGGCGTTGTTTGCGAAAACTATTGACTTTTGACAGTAGTTAATTGTATGATTAATCTTTCGAGGAACGAAAGTAATTGCGTTCCGCGGTTCGTTTAGCGTTGGGGATTTATTTCCCTTAATTTTGAGGGTTTTTAGTGGATCAAGATCACAAAATAAAAATGTCTGCGTTTGATATCGATATGATAGCGAAACGGGGAGGCCTGCGGGAAGCTCTCGATCTGGCATTAAACGCCATAAGAAGCGGCATTTTTGAAAGCGATCTGTTTTTTATTTCCGCGGAAATGGCATATCAATTGGGGGATCTTGACAAAGCCGAACAGCTTATAAACAAACTTCTCGCTTTTGATCCTGAGCATGTAAGAGGTTGGACCTTATTTGGCGAGATTATGACAAAGAAAAACGAGATCATAAAAGCGAATTATGCTTATCAGATGGCCGAGGACCTTTTTCCCGCCATTGCAAGCTTCAATCGTAAAATTGTCGAAGCCGCGGATAAGGAGAGAGCTATTGACAGAAAGGCTGAAAAAGACAAGCCGGCAAAAGCGTTGAATATTGAGACTAAAACATTTGCGGATATTTGCGTGAAGCAAGGGTACTATAATAAGGCGTTGAAAATTTATCATGATTTATTGGAAGAAAATCCTGAGAGCGTGGAATTGAAAAAAAGAATTGCTGAAATAGAAAAAAGGCTGGGGCGGAATGACTGATCAGAGAATAAAAAATAGTTTCGCGCTGCTGAAAAAAAACAAAATTGATTGCCTGCTTGTTACTGAAACAAGCCATGTGCGTTATTTGACCGGTTATAGCGGGTCTAACGGTATGGTTCTTCTCGCTCCGCCAAAATCCTATTTCTTTACCGATTTCAGATATAAAGTCCAATCTCAAAAAGAAGTTAAGAACTCCGCGATAATCGTTACCGACCAGGCCCTCACCTCGGAACTGCCCAAAATCCCGAAACTTTCAAAAAAAGTCAGAGTCGGCGTGGAAGCGGATTTTGTAACTATAAAGCTCCAAAACACATTGAAGGATCTTCTGCCTGATGTAATTTTTAAGCCTACCGAAAACCTGATTGAGTCGCTTTCGATTACAAAAGATTCCAATGAGATTAAAAAAATCAAGAAAGCCATAAAAATTAGTGAAAAGGCGTTTGAGGAGGTTCTCGAATTATTAAAGCCGGGAGTAAAAGAGAAAGATATAGCCCTTGAACTTGTTTATAAAATGCGCTCTTACGGCGCGGAATCAAGCGCGTTTGATATAATTGTCGCTTCCGGTCAAAGGTCTTCAATGCCGCATGGAGTGGCGTCAGATAAAAAACTTCGCAAAGGTGATTTCATTACTATTGATTTTGGATGTTTTTATCAAGGCTACGCTTCGGATATTACCAGAACGGTAATTCTTGGTAAGGCCACGGAAAAGCAAAAAAAGATTTATAATGTTGTATTAAAAGCGCAAACAGCCGCTTGCAAAGCCGTAAAGGCAGGGCTTGCCTGCAGCAGGCTTGATGGTGTGGCCCGCGATATTATAATGGAAGCCGGATATGGCGATTATTTCGGACATGGCTTGGGACACGGCATTGGCTTGATTGTTCATGACGGCCCCCGCCTTAATTCGCGTTCCACCGAGCATCTTGAGGAAAATATGGTCATTACCATTGAGCCCGGCATATATATACCTAACTGGGGCGGTGTCAGAATAGAAGACGATGTTGTTGTAACGCCGACCAGAGGGCAAATCTTAAGCAAATTGCCGAAAGAGCTTTTGGAGCTTTGATAAACCGGCTTAACAATAGAGGAATATTATGAGACCGTCGAAAATAAGATCTCTTATAAAAATTGTTGAAAGTTCGAATATTGACGAATTAGAAGTCTCAAGTTGGGGACGTAAAGTTCGTATCCGAAAAAGGACCGGCGGAAGTAACGGGCAAGGCCCATCCAATACGGTTGAATATAATTCCCCTCTTCCAAGGCAAGCCGATACTCAGCTTGAACTTACTACCGAAGCCCCCAATGAAAAAGTGGCAACAAGAAATTTAGTGGAAATCAAATCTCCCATGGTGGGGACATTTTATAAGGCCCCGGCGCCGGATGCCCGCCCTTATGTTGAAGTAGGCCAAGATGTTAAGCAGGGACAGGTGGTTTGCATTATTGAAGCCATGAAATTAATGAATGAAGTTGAGGCTGAGATTTCAGGGCGAGTAATTGAAATCTTAGTTGAAAACGCCAAACCGGTTCAATTTGGACAATCGATATTTTTAATAGAGCCTCAATAATCCCAGGTTAATACAACTGTTATAAATGTCGATATAATTGAAAAACCCGTTATTATCGGGAATTTGCAAATACAGTTATATCCTTCAAGGAGCGATAAATGACTTTTAAGCAAATGATGCAGGAAATGTTGAATAACAACGCCTCTGATTTACATCTTCGAGTCGGTTTGCGTCCGACCCTTAGGGTTGACGGGCGATTAACTCATATTGGCGAGGAAATACTCTTGCATGAGGATATGGAAAAAGTTCTTTCCCAGATATTAAATGAAGAGCAAAAGAAACGCTTTCAAGTCAAAAGGGAAATGGATCTTGCCTTGTCAGTCTCTAAAATGGGAAGATTCAGGATAAACCTGTATAAACAGCGCGGAACATTGGGAGTCGCCATAAGGCGGGTCAATACGAAAGTGCCGACATTTGAAGAGCTAAATTTGCCGGAAGTTGTAAAAGATATAGCCGATGCAAAAAGAGGTTTAGTTGTTGTTACCGGTACCACGGGTTCTGGAAAATCTACTACTCTTGCCGCCATGGTTGAACATATCAATGCAACCAGGGCCGAGAATATTTTAACAATTGAGGACCCCATAGAATATATCTATCGCGATAAAAAATCGATTATTTCTCAAAGAGAGGTCGGGGGAGATACCGAAAGCTTTTCCGCGGCTTTGCGCCATGCTTTCAGGCAGGACCCGGATATAATTCTCGTTGGCGAAATTCGCGATGTTGAGACTATGAATATAGTTCTGACCGCCGCCGACACCGGGCATTTGGTTCTTACCACGCTGCATACTTTAAATACGATTGAGACTCTTTCACGAATCATTTCATTTTTCCCTCCCCACCAGCAACAGCAAGTAAGGCTGCTATTAAGCGGGACTCTAAAATCAGTGATATGCCAGAGACTTCTTTCACGGGCCGATGGCCCAGGAAGAGTGCCGGCAACCGAAGTTTTGGTTTCAACCGCGTCGGTTCGAGATTCTATTCTAAATCCGGAAAAAACCGAAAACATTATGGACCTTATCGAAACAGGCTCCATTCAATATGGCATGCAGAGCTTTGACCAGTCAATTATGAAACTGTATCGATCTGGAATGATAAGCTACGAAGAGGCTTTGGTGCAATGCTCCAACCCGGATGACTTTGATCTCAGGGTTAAGGGAATAACCTCCGCTTCGGATAAAAGCTGGACAGAATTTGAGGAAAGTACAAAAAAGGAAGATGATATCAGCTTTTAAGCCTTTGATTCAAAAGAACTAAGACGCCGGAAACTATCCGGCGTTTTTTTTATTCCGAATGAAATCGTTTTTATATTTGGCCCAATGAGATCGGCCCTTAAATTTTGGTTGATTGCAAGCAATAAAATAATATATTATCAACTTAAGTTTTTTGGCTGGAGGGACGTTTGTTTAAGAAAATTCTGATTGCCAACCGAGGCGAAATCGCGCTTAGAATAATTCGGGCTTGTAAGGAATTGGGGATTTTATCCGTGGCAGTTTATTCTGAGGCCGACGCCGATTCATTGCATGTCCGGTTTGCGGACGAATCGGTTTGTATCGGCCCGCCGCCGCCCGGCGAAAGCTACCTGGATCCCCGCCGAATTGTTTCCGCGGCCGAGATTACAAATGCCGAGGCCATACATCCCGGTTACGGTTTCCTTGCTGAGAACCCTGATTTTGCCGAAGTTTGCAAATCCTGCGAATTAATTTTTATCGGTCCGCATCATGATGTTATAAGATCGCTTGGCAATAAAGCCATGGCCAAAAAAACTATGGCCGAAGCGGGAGTTCCGGTAATCCCTGGGACAGATGGAATTGTTTCGGATGTCAAATCCGCCCTGATCGCCGCCAATGAAATAGGCTATCCGGTTATTGTAAAAGCGTCGGCAGGCGGGGGTGGGAGAGGGATGAGAGTGGTTGAAACGGAATCTAATCTGAAAAACGCCTTTGATACTGCCAGAGCTGAAGCGGATAATGCTTTTGGCAATCCTGATGTGTATATCGAGAAATTTATTTTAAATCCACGGCATGTGGAAATGCAGATTATAGCCGATTCTTTTGGCAACATTGTCCATTTGGGAGAACGGGATTGCACCGTTCAAAGAAGACATCAGAAGCTAATCGAGGAATCGCCATCCCCGATTATGACTGTGCCATTACGAGAGAAAATGGGGCAGGCCGCTATTGCGGGAGCAAGGGCCGCGGGCTATACGGGAGTAGGTACTTTTGAATTCTTAGTCGATTCGGAATATAATTTTTATTTTATGGAAGTGAACACTCGAATTCAGGTGGAGCATACTGTAACTGAAGAGGTTACAGGCATCGATCTTATACAGGAGCAGCTTCTTGCCGCTTCAGGTGAAAAATTAGGGATAGTTCAAATTGATGTAAAGATTTCAGGGCATACTATTGAGTGCCGCATTAACGCCGAAGATCCGGCGAAGAATTTTATGCCCAGACCGGGAAAGATAACAGCTTTCCATATTCCGGGAGGGCATAATGTTCGCGTGGATACTCACGCTTATGCCAATTATGTGATCCCCCCGAATTATGATTCATTGATCGCGAAATTAATTGTCTCCGGCAAGGATCGCAAAGAAGCCATTAGCAGGATGGAAAGAAGCCTTGAAGAGTTTATAATAGAAGGCATACCGACAACGAAAGAGTTTTTCCAAAAGGTTTTTAAAAATGAAGATTTCATTTTGGGAAATTATGATAATTCATTTGTGGATAAATTTTTGAAGCAAGGTGAAAGCAATAAGGAAATGAAAGAAGGTCTTATGGCTGGGGAGGATAAGTGATTCCCGACAATTTAAAATATACTAAAGAGCATGAATGGATAAGAATAGAAGGAGACGCAGCGGTAGTTGGCATTACGGATTACGCGCAGGGGGAGTTAGGCGATATTGTTTTTGTTGAGTTGCCGCAGGCAGGCTCAAAAGTTGAACAGATGAAATCATTTGGTTCTATTGAGGCGGTCAAGGCGATCTCCGATTTGTTTAGTCCTTTGAGCGGCGAAATAACCGACGTTAATCGTCAACTTGAGTCCGACGCTTCTATTATTAACAGCGATCCGTACGGCGATGGTTGGATTTTAAAAATTAAATATTCTGATCCTGACGAGTTTGACAATCTCCTCTCGAACTCGGACTATGAGTCTATATTAAGCGGCTGATGAATTATATCTCAAATTCACCCGGCATCCGCAGAAAAATGCTTGAAGAATCAGGCATTTCTGATTTTGAGGAGCTGATAAAATCGGTCCCCGCCAGTCTTCGGCTAATAAGGCCGCTGAATCTGCCCCAGGCGCTTTCGGAAGGCGAGCTCGATATTGAAATCCGCCAGCTTGCTGAAAAGAATAATAAAATAGCCGCGAATTTCGCGGGTGGCGGAGCGTATGATCATTTCACTCCGGCGGTTATTGACAGCCTGCTGCTCCGTTCCGAATTCTATACTGCCTATACGCCTTACCAAGCCGAAGTTTCACAGGGTACTTTACAGGCTATTTATGAGTTTCAGTCCTTTATATCTCGTTTGGCCGGACTTCCGGTTACGAATGCGTCTATGTACGACGGTGCCAGTGCCCTGGCGGAAGCCGTTTCTCTTGCTATGCACTATACCGGCAGGAGCGAGGTTCTAATTCCTCGAGCAGTAAGTCCTTTTTATGGAAATACTGTAAAAACATATCTCTCCGGAAAGTCAGCCAAAGTTAGTTCAATCGATACAATAAATGGTTTTACGGATTTTGATATGATAAAACTGAAGCTCTCTAATAAGACGGCGGCGGTAGTTGTGCAAAGTCCCAATTTTTTTGGCTTGATAGAGAGGACGACCCAGATTTCTGAGGCTGTTAAAGAAGCCGGGGCATTGCTGATAAGTATTTATGATCCGCTATCTCTGGGCATACTTGCCCCGCCGGGAGAATGCGGGGCTGATATCGCTGTGGCGGAAGGGCAATGTCTGGGAATTCCTTTGAATTTCGGCGGGCCCTATTTGGGACTTTTTTCAGCGCGGCAGGAATTTCTGCGCAAGATGCCAGGACGGCTTTCCGGTAGGACAAAAGACAGTAAGGGCCGTATCGGCTACGTTCTCACTTTACAGACAAGAGAACAGCATATTCGCAGGGATCGCGCTACCTCGAATATCTGCACAAACCAGGCGCTTTGCGCTCTCGCGGGTACGATTTATCTTTCATTGCTTGGCAAATCCGGGCTGGAGAAAATTGGAAAACTTTGTCTCTCCAAAGCCCATTACGCGGCAATGGAAATCGCTAATTTGCCCGGTTATAATTTGAAATTCAAAGGCCCGTTTTTTAAGGAGTTTGTTGTAGAAACGCCGGTTTCTCCTAATCGTATTATCGGCAAAATGTCGGCAAAGGGTATTGTTCCCGGCGTGGATTTGGGGAAATATGTCTCGGGCTTAAAAGGTTGTATGATGATTGCTGTAACCGAAAAAAGATCGAAAAAACAAATTGACGATCTTGTGTATGAATTGTCAAAATTCGCGTGAGGTATCTTTGAACGCAATGGCAAAAGATAATTCTGAAAACACAGGATCGAAAGCCGAGGACTTAATATTAGTCCTTGTCACAAAAGACCAGATTTATTTGAATATGGTTAAAGATGCTTTGGACGCAATTGATATCCCATCGATTATAAAATCGCCTATGGGGCATTATTTGCGAGGCATGCTTCCCATAGATCAAGGCTTTTTTAATATGCGGCTTTATGTGCAAAAAAAACACGAAGATAAGGCGGCCGAAATTGTATCAACAATTATTCCGCCGGAGGAGATACTATGAAAAGATCAATTTTAATTGTGGCATTGTTTTTAATAACAACGGTTATTTCCTGCGAAAAAAAGGAGCCGTCATCGACAAGCATCAAATTTATTACTGATTTCAGCGAAGCGAAAAATATCGCCGCGAAATCCGATAAGCCGATGATTATCGATTTCTATACTGATTGGTGCCGCTGGTGTGATTCTCTCGACGCCAACACATATTCCGATTCGCTGGTAATCTCAATGTCTGCTAAAAACGTTTTTGTGAAAATTAACGCCGAGGTCGATTCAAACCTGGCCGAGGAATATGCGGTTTCCGGGTTTCCTACAATTGTAATTGCTAATCCTAAAGGCAAAGAGATCGATAGAATTTGGGGGTATATGCCTCCAACCGAGTTTTATAATCAGGTACAGCTATATTTACAGGGCAAAGAAACACTTGATGATTATCTAACCCGCCTTGAGGACGAGCCGGAAAACCTCGATTATCTTCTAAATGTTGGCAAAAAATACTCCAGTAGGTCGAAAAGCGATAAGGCTATCGAGTATTATGAAAAAATTATCAAAATTGATAACAAAAATGAAGAGGGTTACGGCGCGTCCGCGGTCGCTTCGATATATGATACGCAGGGACGTTCCAGAGATTATAAGGCCGCCATTAAAACATGCATGAGGCTCTTACAGCTGTTTCCTGACTCCCCCGAAGCCGATGACGCCGCCGCTGAAATTGGATATTACACCGAAAGATCAGGCGATAAGGTTGAAGCTTTAAAAATTTATAAAGGTTATTTGAAAATGAACCCCGAGAGTGAAAGCGCGGAATGGGTCAAGAAACGAATTTCTGAAATCGAAGGCAAATGAATAATGTCTGAACTATACGATAAATTAATTTTCAACCTGTCTTCCGACGGCGCAAATGGAATCTCCCTTCCCGATTTTGATATTCCTGAAAGTGATTTAAAGGATTTTATTTCCGCTGATCTTCTCCGTAAAACGCCTGCGGATCTTCCATCGGTGGCGGAACCCGATGTGATGAGGCATTTTGTTTCTCTATCCAACAAAAACCACCATATCGATAAAGGTTTTTATCCTCTGGGTTCGTGCACTATGAAATATAACCCGAAGATCAATGAGAATCTCGCAAGGCTCCCGAATTTTTTAAATGCTCATCCGTTGTTTCCGGAGACTGTTTTGCAAGGCACTTTATCAATGTTGTATGAGCTTCAGGAAATGCTTTGTGAAATTGCGGGGATGGACGCTGTAACTTTGCAGCCGGCAGCGGGGGCACAGGGTGAGTTTACCGCGCTTTTAATGATTCGGGCTTATCATAAAAAAAATAAAAGAAATCCCCTAAAAGTGATAATTCCGGATGCCGCGCACGGGACAAACCCGGCATCTGTCATGATGGCGGGATATGAAGTTGTTCAGATAAAATCAAATGATCGCGGCCTTGTTGATCTTGACAGGCTTGTTGAACATTGCAATGACGATCTCGCGGCCTTTATGCTTACAAATCCTAACACATTGGGGTTGTTTGAAACCGATATCCAGAAAATCGCGCATCTGGTTCATGCGTCGGGCGGGTTGTTATATATGGATGGGGCGAACCTTAACGCGATATTGGGAATTACAAGGCCGGGAGACATGGGGTTTGATGTTGTTCATTTCAATATGCACAAAACGTTTTCGACCCCGCATGGCGGCGGCGGCCCGGGCGCGGGAGCGCTTGGAGTAAAGTCCAATCTTGAACCGTTTTTGCCGGTACCTATCGTGGGAAGAAAGAATGACCGAAAAGGCGATAATATTTATTACCTCGATTATAAAAGGCCATATTCAATCGGAAACGTCCATAGTTTCTATGGCAATGTCGCCATTTTATTGCGGGCGTATTGCTATATAAAAAATCTCGGGGCAGCCGGACTAAAAGAAATATCTGAAACGGCCATCGTTAACGCGTGTTATCTGAGGGAAAAACTTAAACATCTATTCGAGCTTCCTTACGACGGCGAGACGATGCATGAGTTTGTGCTTTCCGGAAGCCGCCAGAAAGCCGATGGAGTGAAAACACTGGATATCGCCAAGAGAATACTTGATTTTGGGATTCACGCTCCGACTATTTATTTTCCGCTTATTGTAGCCGAGGCTCTTATGATTGAACCGACCGAAACAGAAAGCAAAGCCTCTCTCGATAATTTTGTTGAAGTAATGAAAACGATAATCGATGAAATAAAAAATGACCCAGATAAAGTCCGGTCCGCGCCCCATGCCTGTCCTGTTTCCCGTCTTGATGAGGCCCAAGCCGCTCGAAATCCTGACATATCATATATTGAAAAATAGTTCTTTCTCGATGGTTGAGATAAATGACATATCTGTAAATTATAAAAGCGGGGGAAAAATAATCCCCGCCTTAAGTTCAATAAGCCTAAAAATTGATAAGGGTAATTATATATCTGTTTTAGGCCCAAATGGATCGGGGAAATCAACTTTGGTTAAGGCCTTATGCGGATTGACGCCGCTTTTAGGCGGCGCGATTTTTATTGGCGGTGAAGAAGTTATTTACGGGAAATTCGGAGAAAAACTTTTTGGGAAGATCGGCGTTGTTTTCCAGGAGCCGTCCGGGCAGTTCTTGATGCCGACGGTTAGAAAAGAAATATATGCCGTCCTTCAAAACCTCGGATTAGGCCCTGAAGATCAAAAGGAACAATTTTGCAATATTGTCGCGAAATTTGCATTAGATAATATTCTTGATAATTCCCCTGAACATTTGTCTGCCGGGCAGATGCAGCTTGTAAATCTCGCGTGCGCTTTGGCGGTTTCGCCGGACCTGTTAATTCTGGATGAGCCTACGACATACCTCGATCTAAATCACCGGGAGATTCTTTT
>CAZKYQ010000026.1:0-3776 GCA_964556975.1 uncultured Ignavibacteria bacterium | reverse complement strand
ACCTTTCTTATGCTTATAAATCCGGTTCTTTTACCGCGGAAATAAAACAGCTTAATCTTTACAAAGACCAAATCGTGGGCCTTGTCGGGACTACCGGTTCAGGCAAATCGACACTGGCTTTGCTTCTCGCCGGAATACTAAAGCCCGACAGCGGGAAAATAAGCTATAAGGCCAAAGATATTTCAAAATACAAACCTCGTGAATTTAGGAAATTGGTAGGTTTGAGTTGGCAGATGCCGGAGCCGGTTCTAATCGGGCCCACCGTAAGAGATGATTTGCAGCTTACGCATAAAAGCCAGGGAATTAAAAATATCAATATGGAAAAGGAACTTTTAAAAATTGGCCTGACAGGGCTTGAGGATAGAATAGTTGATACCCTTTCGGGGGGCGAGAAGAGAAAATTATCGCTGGCTTCGGCGATGTCCTTAAAGCCGGAATATCTGATTCTCGATGAACCGGCTGCATTTCTTGATCCGATTTCTCAACTTGATCTGTTGGCTATTATAAGAGAGGCCTCAAAAAATGGCTGTGGCGCTCTTATTATCGACCATGATCTCTCTTTTTTATCTGAGCTTACCGATAGGATAATCGGTCTGAAAGAAGGCAGAATAGTTTTCGATCTTCTTGCGGATAGGTTTTTTTCTAATTCGGAATATAGCGAGAAACTCGGTATCGGCGGCGATCCGGTAATTTCCTTCAAGAACAGGCTTTTAGATTCCGGAATAAATCCGGGGTCCGTTTCGCTAAACCCGGAGACCTTGGCGCTTGGCCTGAAGAATTCCCGCTCGTGGAGAAATGATTTTTCTTGACATTCAGGCGGGCGCGGTTTATTTATTGCCGATGCCGAATTTGGCGTCATAATTGAAAATGAGGATAACTGTAAAAATTGTTGGAAGTCCGCTTCAAAGGCGGATTTTTTTTAAAGGCAACGTGTCCGCCCCAATAGGTTAATGGAGGTTAAATGGCAAAAAACGCTATTGTAAAAGTCATGTCTGATAAATCCATAAACCTCGCCTTAAATCGAATCGCGCACGAAATTATCGAAGATAGTAAGGGTATTGATGATACTGTCATTATAGGTATAAGGACCCGCGGCGCGTTTCTGGCGGAACGGCTAAAAAAACTTCTTGATAAAATTTGCGAAGCTGATGTGCCGGTCGGGATCATGGATATAACTTTGTACCGCGATGATATTCAGGACAAGCTCGATCAGCCGCTTGTACAAAAAACAGATATTCTTTTCGACATAGTTGATAAGATCGTTATTCTGGTCGATGACGTCCTGTATACGGGGCGGACTGTTCGGGCGGCCCTGGATGCCATTATAGATTTCGGACGGCCCAAATCTATCCGACTTGCGGTTCTTGTTGACCGCGGCCATAAAGAACTGCCTATAAGGCCGGATTTTGCCGGGAAAGTAATTCCTACCTCAAAATCAGAAAGAGTCGAAGTTCACCTTAGAGAACATGATGGCAAAGATGAGGTGATTATTGAAAGAAGCGGAAGGGGCGGCGTATGAGTTTGCGGATCCGCCATCTTTTGGGTCTTGAAGGCGTATCAGCGGATGATATCAGCTTGATTCTTGATACGGCAGTTTCTTTTAAGGAGATACTGGCGAGAAAAATCCCCAAGGTCCCGACATTGAGGGGCATAACCGTAGTTAATCTTTTCTATGAGGCGTCAACAAGAACAAGGATATCATTCGAGTTGGCCGAAAAAAGACTTTCAGCTGACACGGTTAATTTTTCCGCGTCGGGTTCGTCGATATCCAAAGGAGAATCCTTAAAAGACACGGTATGGAATATCGAAGCGATGAAAATCGATATGATTGTGATTCGACATTCAGCCCCCGGAGCTCCGCATTATCTTTCAAAATGTTGCAAGTCAACTGTTATTAATGCTGGAGACGGGGCGCACGAGCACCCGACACAGGGCCTGCTCGATATGTTTACAATCAGAGAAAAATATAAAAAGCTCGAGGGCCTCCGCATTGTAATTGTGGGCGATATAAAACACTCTCGTGTTGCCCGGTCAAATATCTGGGGCCTGCTTTCCATGGGAGCGAAAGTAGCGGTATGCGGCCCGCCGACCCTTCTGCCGGTGGAAATGGAAAAATTCGGCGTAGAGGTTTACGATGATCTTGATGAAGCTCTCAACGGGGCCGATGTCGTAAATATTCTAAGGCTCCAAAAAGAAAGACAGGAGTCGGGGCTTTTGCCATCATTGCGCGAATACAGCAGATATTATGGAATAAATAAAGACAGGCTCAGCTTATTGAACGATAATTTCACAATTATGCATCCCGGCCCGATGAACCGCGGAGTTGAGATATCTTCCGAGGTGGCCGAGGGGCCATTTTCCGTAATTTTGCCGCAGGTTACTAACGGCGTGGCAATCAGGATGGCTGTTTTATATCTACTTTCCGGCGGAAAGGACAAAGTCGATGAAGAATAAACTCATACTTGCAGGTGGAAAAGTTGTCGATCCCGTTACCGGATATTTTGGTCCGGCCAATCTGTTTATATCGGACGGCAAAATTGAGAAAATCGAAAAACGGGGTAAAGGCAAACCTTCCGGCGGAAAGGTCATCGACCTCAAAGGAAAAATAATCTGTCCCGGCTTTATAGATATGCATGTTCACCTGCGCGAGCCTGGCAGGGAAGATGAAGAGACAATTGTTTCGGGCGGAGAGGCGGCGGCGGCGGGTGGTTTTACTTCTATTGCCTGTATGCCCAATACCGAACCGGCCCTCGATAATGCCGGCGCAATAGAATATATCAACAATCGAGCTTTATTGGCGCCTGTTAAAATCTATCCGATAGGTTCTATAACTGTTGGTCGAGAAGGCAAGACGCTTACCGAAATGATGGAGATGTCAGCCTGCGGAGCGGTAGCTTTTTCCGATGACGGCAATGGCGTGCAGAATAATGATCTGATGCGGCGCGCGCTTGAATACTCGAAAACATGCGGTGTTCCGATTATTTCTCATTGTGAGTATTCAGACCTTGCGGCGTCAGGCGTTATGAACGAAGGTTTCGTCTCTACCCAGTTTGGCATGAGGGGCATACCCGCGATTGCGGAAGAGTTAATGGTCGCACGCGAAATTATGTTATCATCATTAACACAAAGCCGAGTGCATATCGCCCACGTTTCCACTGCCGGTTCAGTGGACCTGGTTCGCAAAGCCAAAAAAGCGAAAATACAGATTACGGCCGAAACAGCGCCGCACTACTTTTCATTGACCGATGAACTTGTTAAATCGTTCGATACAAATCTAAAAGTAAATCCGCCATTGAGAACTAAAAAAGACGTTGCCGCTGCTACCAAAGGCCTAATGGACGGCACAATTGACTGCATTGTAACAGATCACGCCCCTCATTCGGTTGAGGAGAAGGAGTTCGAATTCGATTACGCGCCATTTGGCATGGTAGGCCTGGAGACGGCGGTAGGGCTGGCAATCACAAAACTGATCAACGAAAATAAACTTACCTGGCTTGAAGCTGTGGAGTTAATGTCTTCTGCCCCGGCGAGAATTTTAGATATTCCCGGCGGTACCCTCAATGTCGGCGAACCGGCCGATATCACGGTAATCGATCCCAATTTCGATTGGGTTGTGAACGCCGACGATTTTAAATCTCTTTCGCGAAATACGCCCTACGCAGGAATGCAGCTAAAAGGTAAACCCGCGATGACCATAGTCGATGGCAATATCGTATATTCCGCTATTTAGCAAATGTCGGTACTCAGAGAAAAGATCCAGATGTGTACGGTTGCAA
>CAZKYQ010000025.1:0-22926 GCA_964556975.1 uncultured Ignavibacteria bacterium | reverse complement strand
GAGGTCCCGATTAGTTACCTCTTTTTTCTCATATCCGAAAAGAAACCCGAGAAGCGGAATATCTTTGAGAATTGGCAATCCTGTCTTAATACTTTTGACTTCCTGATTAGTCAAACCGCCAATGACCGCCGTCTCGCCGTTCTCCACGACTACATTTGTCTCGGCATTTTGCGAATTAATTACAACGCCATTGGGATCAAACTGATATGAACTCCGCTCCGGCGCAAGATGTAAAAGCACTCTGCTTTCTGACGTTATGTGGGGGGTTACTCGCAGCTTAGTACCAACATCATAGAAAGTTATGATTGTATTTCCAGACGGATCAAACTGCTTAATCGGAATTTTCTGCCCCATCTGAATATATGCTTCAACATTGTCAAGCGTGGTAATTTCGGGGTGAGCAATTACTTTGCCCTTATTGGATGATTCAATCGTCGAAAGCACGCCATTGAGCGTGTAATCGCCTTTTAGCCTTGCTATTGAAAACTGGGCTAATCTATCAGTTGTAATGTTTTTAGAGCCATTGACAAGAACTTCTTCTTCTGCGAAATTCTGCCGTGCAGGATTGGAAGTAAACAGTTCATCTACTATGAACTCATCATCGGAATTTTTAGGAACTTCATCGACATAATCATAATTGTTAATAATCCGCCAATCCACTCCGATCTCTCGTAGAAAACCGCTTTCAACTTCAAGCAATTGGGCCGATATCTTAATTTGCCTGGTTTCTTTATCCAAAACGCCGATAAGTTCATCTATTCTGCTAAGATTTTCAGGAAGATCGCGGATTATCAATGAATTGGTCCTTTGATCATGGTCAACGGTGCCTCTTCCGGATAGAAGAGCTTTAACGGCTTTCATCATCTCCGAGGCAACATTGAATTTAATAGTAACAATATGAGTCTTGAGGGGGATCATGTTTTCTTGTTCCATCAAGTGTTTCTCTTCTGCTTGCTTCTCCAGGTAGTAGTTATCGGCTTTTACAACCCTGATATAATTTTCCGACTCTATGCCAACGAGAATATAGGTGTCGAGGATTATATTAAGCGCTTCCTTCCAGGTAACATTGGAAAGACGGATGGTAACCTCGCCCTCGACAGATGGTGAGGCGACAATATTAACTCCGGAATAGGACGAAAGATACATCAATACGGATTTGATGTCGGCGTTTGTCAACGACAGATTTTTTATGATCTTCGGGGTTGTACTTTCACTGGATATGTCAATCCCTTCCTGGCTATGCAACGCGCCAATATTAATGAAGATAACACAACCTAAAGCCGTCATAAACGCTATCCAGAATGTAAATTTTTTCATGCCTATATCTCCTTTATTTTATCACCGGAATTTCAAGTTCTAACGCAACCGTACGAGTCCATCCATATTCAGTTATCTGGAAAATCGCCTTAGAATCTGTCACGCTAACCAGATATCCGTTTTTAACTCTATCTCTCGCCATCATTATATATCCGTTGCCTTCCGAATCCTCCAGAAGAGCCCGATTGCCGTCAATATCCTGTAAAACTCCGACAAGCGCGAGATTTTCCAGTACGGGCAAGCCTGAACCTAATTGCCCGCCTGGCCCGCCAATAAGCGGCTCAAATGGATCTCTATAAGATGTTGTCTTATACGCAACAATTTTCCGTTTTGGATACGATTCAATCTGCACGCCGGCAATAGTCTTTTTTGATTTCGGTTTGGCTTTTTTAGCGGCCTTTTTGACCGAAGCTGTTGATGAAACAGGCCTGTCTTTTAGCGCGCGCCAAGCGGCAAAATCGGATTCTCCCGAAACCGACGGAAGCTTAATTACAATGTCACTGCCGTTTTTGAAGCTTCTGAAATCAACTGTTCTTCCAATATCAAGGACAATTCGCGCAACCAATTCCGGTTTAGCGCTAAACTGGCTCGTTCTTATGGCTTCAATTGATTTTAAAGGCAAACGCATAAATTTTTTCGTTATCCATGAATTTACTACGCCGGTCAAATCCACTACAATTCTTTCAGGCTTAGTGCCTGTAAGAAATGATTTATATTCACATGGTTCTGAAGTTGTTATTATTACAACAACAGAATCTCCCGCCTTTTGCACATTAATATCCTTCAACCGGTTTACTGCCTGAGCCGGCGATTGCATAATAACGGTTAATAAGATGCACAAAAAGATTGAAAACGCTAAGACATTAGAACTTTTCATGATCCCTGCCCCTGTTTTACATTATACGTTGAAATTTTAAAGGTGGCGATAACAGGTTTGCCCCGTTTTATATTCTCAGATGATAACATCGAGAGAGCCTGCACCGGGGACTTCAGACGGATATCGCTTAGATTTACTATAAAAGGAAAATTGGCCACCTTTGCCAAAAATCTACCCAAGCCGTGATAAGATGATTCCACCTCGATATTATAATTATTAATTTCATAAAATTCGGTGAATATGCTCCCCAGGGGCGTAATATCTCGAACAACGGAATTAGTTAATTGCGCGGCAGCATGCACCTGGCTCAGAAACGCCTCATCTTCCTTTTTTTCGGGCAGCAGCAGCTCTACCTTTTTATATTCCATAAGCAATTTATTATAATCTTTTTCAAGTTCTGATAGCGTCTTCGCCTTTTCCTCGACATCATGAAGCTGGCGGAAAAGTTCGCCCTTTCGAACTTCCTTGGCTTGGATTTGCGTCTGAAAAGGCGAATATATCTTGGCGAACCAAAGATAAAAAACACCTAAGAATACTACTACAACTACCGCGGATATTTGAGTTTTGGGGTCCCTCAAATTCATGATTCCCCTCCCACATGAATTTTAAAGCCAGTTATTCCGGCATTACGTTCAAAATTAATTAAAATTGTGTTCCTGCCGCCGGAGGCGATTGGGCTGTTTCTACTGTCGCCTTAGGCATCTCCGGCATTGCAAAGTTACATGTTAATTTGAAAAAATATGCTTTTGCTTTATCTGTCTCCTGAAGTTTTATTGACGTCAATTCTACATCCCTAAAAACTTCGGATTTTTTTAGCCTCACAAGGAATGTCGCAAAGGCGTTTAAGGAGAAAGAGTAACCCTCAATAATAGAATTGGCGGCTTGCGCCTGCCCCTGAGCGCCGCCTGTTTGGACCATTCCGACCTGAGGGTTCTGTTCAACATTCGTTAGCCAGACATACTCGGGAACCCTTCGAACCAGATCTTCCAAAAGCTTCACCCAGTAATTCCTATTTTGGTCAAGAACCTGGATTGCTGTTTTTCTGGCAACGATCTGAGTATTCTTAACCGTAATGTCCTCTATTCTATTGATCTCTTCGGCGTATTTCGCCGTCTCGCTTTGCGCCATCATAATCTCATCCTCAAGACTCATAATCTTCTTGGCTTGAAACACAAAGCTATAAGCGACCAGCATCGCCGTAATAGCCAATCCGCTTATTATAAGGTATATGATGTTCTTATTGATGGAGAATCCAAATCGCTTGTATTGCAGCTCTTTTGGAAGTAAATTAATTTCTATCATTATACCCTCCGGGCTGCCAGTCCCAAGGGCACCGCAAGAAGCGGCGCTATTTTTTCGGGCTGTTGTTCAAAAAACATATCGGGATCATACTCTATGTTTCTCAATGGGTTAAAAATTTCAACCGGTATCGCGATCTTATTTTGCAGCAACTCCGGAAGATAAGGCACCAAAGCTCCGCCGCCGGACAAAACGATCCGGTCCAGCTTATCTGATCCTGAGGAGCTTTTGAAATACGAAAAAGCTACTTCAATCCCAGCCGCCAATTCCTCAAAAGTTGTTACAACGGTCGCTTTAAACATGTCCTGATCAATAGAACTGTCCATTTCGCCCCTCATGGCCTTCGCGGTCAACTCCTGATTTAATCGAAACTCCCTGCTGACAGCGTCGGCAATCAACCGCACTCCATTGGAAACATCCCGCGTTGAATGATAAACGCCGTCCTTTAAAAAGACAATGTTGGTCATTTCGTAGCCGATATTGATCAGCGCCGTAATTTTATCCGGGTCCATTTCATAATTAATCTTGTAGGCATTTAAGACAGCAAAGGCATCCGTATCAACGAGAACAGGCCGCAACCCGGCATCAAAAACAAGGTCCAGAACATTTTTCAAAAACTCATTGCGAGCGGCAACCAGAAGAATCTCCATTTTGCCCGCTTCGTCATCATATTTGATAATGTGATAATCCATCGTTACGTCTTCAACATCAAACGGGCTTCTTTGCTCGGCTTCAAATAGAATCGCCTGCTCCGCTTCCGCCCCGGTCTTTTTGTCCATTGTAAACTTGTCTGTAATCACACCATGGCCTGAAATGGAAATCGTAACTTCCTTAATTTTAGGATCTGTTTGATCGACAAGGTTCTGGATATCAAATATGACCGCGTCGCGGTCCTTGATTTCGTCTGCGATTATCGCCCCGAAGGGAAGGTCTTTTATACCCATCGATTTTAAAGTATAACCATCCTGCTTTTGCTGGAGCTTCATAAGCTTAATTGAACTGGAGCCAATATCCAATCCAACAGCTAATTTTGTTTTCTTAATCAAGCTCATTCGGGATCCCCCAACTTTCTCGGACCAAATAAGTCTGCAAATTCCTGCGATATTATTTACTGGCTTCCAACTCCGATGTCAACAATTATTTACGAGCACAAGTAAATTATCGTCCTAAATTTATAAAAATTAACGGAATTATGATAAAAAAATGAGTTTAATTGATTTTTTAGCGGATTGAAGGCTATTGCAGCTTGGACCTGCCAGTAGAAGCAAGGACCGAAACGGTGTAGAGAGCTCCTCCCGCTGATATGTCAAATGTGAAATTGCCGGATTGGGAGGCCCTGCCACTCGGCAGAAAAACTACGGAATTGCCGGCGAAAGTTGAGTTCAAAACAGAAACATCCACGGGTATCGGTTCGGGCCCCGAAATAATGGAATCTGCGAGGTCATAGGCCATATTGGCTGGATTTGCTATATCTTTAAAAAACAAGTACTGCCTATTTATGATATCAACATATACTCCATACTGAGCGCCATTTGAAATTGCATTACTTCTTGCAAGCCTGATAAGACTCAGCACATTTCTGGCTTCAGTTCGGGCTTTCAGCTTTGGGACTCCCGCGAAAAAAGTGGGGCCGGCCATAGCCGCGGCTATCCCTATGATCACAACAATAATCATCATTTCAAGCATTGTGAAACCCAGCGTTCTGTTTCCCACGCTGATATTATCTTCAATTCGCTTGTTTATCATCATCTTATCTTTCCTTTTGTAGAAGCTTTAACTATTTGATTATCGGCAAAAAATCGTGACAGTTTTGCTTTTATTGGCTCTTTGCACAGTTTCAAATCAGGCTTTTCAGGTCAGCCGAAGCACTGTAGCTTTTGGCTAATGTCTCGATTTTACCTTCTTTATCCTCCTGTAGCGGCACCGCCGATAGAGTAACAATAATTTTTTTGCCGCCAATGCTCGCCGTTTTCAAAGAAATAATATTGCTGGCGATAACCTTTTTTGAGGTTTCGACCTTTTTTATCAGGTTGTTTTCATCATCGACATAAAACTCAAAACAAATATTATTATGCCTTACTCTTATGATTTCGCTTTTTTCGCCCTTTTCAATCTCCAGCGGTTTTTGATTATTAATTAGAGCATAACCGGCGAGTCCAAGATGATACTTTATATCTTCAAGGGCAATCGTAGCGTTGTTTCCATCCGCAATTTTACCATAACCGGAAAAATCTGTTTGCGCGCTGTTCATTTGTAAATTTAGAAAGGCCGTCGATACAACCGAAACCATGACGATAATGATAAGAAGCTGAATATGTGAAATGCCTAATCGTCCGCGAAATTTCATTTCTCCTCCATACATTTAACCACGCATATAGAAAACAAAGTTCATGCCTGACTGCTCACATTTCGATAAGGCATTGTATTCCAAGAAGATAGGCTATATAATGGCTTTTTTATCTATTATTACTTCAGATAAAAAGATGGTTTAATTTCAAAAGACTATGGGGAATGCCCTATACTATTGGCTATCTCAAGTAGAGGATTTTCTTTGATTGAGTGCCGGATTCGGTTCTCATCAAAGCGAAGTATGCTCCGGAGCCGGGCTGTTCTCCATCATCATTCAAGCCGTCCCATTGGACAATATAATTCCCCTGCGCATAAACGCCCGAAGCAAGTCCTCGAACCTTGCGCCCAACAATATCAAAAATCTCAATTATCAGATCCGCAGGCGCGCCTTTAACAGAATAAGATATGTTTACAGAACCGTTAAACGGGTTTGGATAAGGGGAATTCAGTTCGATCTTATCGGGCAGAATTTGAGATACTTCATGATCGACCGCGGTTACTTCTTCTACCTCTTTTAATATCCAATTATCAGGATCAAGCTCCAGATTGACCGGTTCCTCCGACACGCCAAAAGAGTATGATTCTATTTCGTCCTGGTTTTCAACAAAGAAATCAAAAGTGTCGTTGACAGAATTTATCCTGATATTTATAGTCGACCTGAATGGCGGAGCCGCCGTTTGAATCTGGTGAATTTGAAGCTCTACATTATAAGGGCCGTTTCCGGTAAAAGACCACGAATACTGATAAATCGGATGTGCCTGTCCGAAAACCCATTGATCAAAAAACCAATCGAGGTCCAAGTTGGAAACAGCCTCCATTGAGTTTCTAAAATCCCAGGTGTCAGCGTTGCCGTAGGCATATAAAGAAGCATAGTGATTAAGACCCTGAAAAAACAAGCTGTCGCCCAATATTCCTCTTAGCATGTGCAGAACCCATGCTCCTTTGAAATAAACCCGCACGCTAAACAGGTAGTCCGGATCGTAGATGGGAGCATGGCCGTATGTATTTCCGTGCTCTATATAAATATCTTTCCACGAAAGAAGCGCATTTAAGAATTCTTCATGGCCATAAAATTCCTCAAGAAATAAGCCCGAACTATATGTCGCGAACCCCTCGTTAAGCCAAATATGCCGCCAATCCGCCAGCGTAATGAAATCGCCCCACCACATATGCGCAAGTTCATGAGCTAACCCGGTTTCCGAGGAGCGGTCGCCGCTGATCCAGCTTCTGTTCATGGTGGTCATTGTCTGATGTTCCATGGCGCCATAAGGAAACGGAGAAACGGCCCCCTGGCCATATTTATTGAAAGGATATGGGTAGAAAAGATCTGAAAATATCTGCATCATCGCCGGTACGTTAGCAAAATCGTACGCGGCCATAACCGAATCCTCCGCGTAAACCATATTCAGGACCGGTATAGTATCGCCAGTTGCAGAAATGTAATAATCCTCCCAGACAGCGTAATCCGCCATAATCAGATTTATCAGATAAGTCGAAATGGGATCGTCGTTGACCCAGTGGTATATTTTTGTATGCTCATTGGTATTATGAAATACCGATTCAAGATACCCATTTGATCCAACGTAGTAGTCCTCGGGGACTGTAGCGTATATTTCCGAAGTGGCCTTGTCCCAAGGCTCATCGAAACAAGGAAACCACCAGCGCGCATCTTCCGGCTCAGCCATAGTATAGGCGTCCCGGGCGTAATAATAGTATCCCCTGTTTGTAGTGTTGTCATGGTAATAAATCGTCATGATTAGCGTATCGCCAGTGTAATGGTAGCTGTTCAGGCTAACTATTATCGCGGAATCCGTACGGGTAAAACCGGCGGAATAACCATTCACAATTGCCGATTCCGCTATTAAATGGACCATATCCAGGCTAACTTCATTTATGCTGTCGTCAACTACTTCAAAGGTCAATGTCATAGCCCCTTCGAAATAACTGCTTTCCATAGGAAAATTCATATCCAGCCGATAATGTAGAGCGTTAAAAGAATGAGATGAATCTGAGAGAATAATGCCCGGCTGTTTCGATTTCACTTTGCTGTAAAATTCAGGCTTTTCTATTTGGTACCAGGGCGAAACCGTATTCTGGAGTTTGTCAAATTCGCAGGCCGTTCCGCGTGCTGCGAATAGAACTGAAAGCGAAATCAAAACTGATAATACCCAACGGAACATTACTGCCTCTAAGACCTTCTTAATCTATTTCAACAATGTCATTTTTGCCTGTTTTACGCCGTATTCGGTAACAAGCCTGTAAAAGTAAATTCCTGACGATACCGAATTACCATCGCCATCTTTACCGTCCCAGATTATTGAATGGTGCCCGGCTTCAAGTTCGCCATCAACAATTTTCGCGATTTTTCGGCCAAGAAGATCATAAACATCTAACACAACGGCCGATTTATTCGGCAAACCGAATGAGATACTCGTTCGCGGGTTGAATGGGTTGGGATAATTCTGGCTTAATGAAAGTTCTTCAGGAAGGGCAATATTGTTTTCGTCAACTCCTGTCATTTCGCCAACCGACCAGCCGATATCATCGATCATCACGCCAATGGAGCTTCCGCTCCCATCGGAGACAAACCTGAACCCGATCCGGTAATCGTGCGCAAAAATGCTTAGAGCCTCCGAAATATCATATTCATCAAAGATATAAGAACTGCCGGAAAACCCTGTAATGCTGCCAGCCGTAAACCAGCTTGATCCGCCGTTATTTGAGATTAAAACAAAACAGGTATCACCGTCAAGAATGACGTTTTTGTGATAAAGCGTTATGTTTGCCTGTCCATAAGGCGACATATCGTAGCTGTAATCCATATATGCAAGATCGCTTGCGTTGTCAGGATAGCTGGGGCCGAAAATCATCGATTGTCCGCCGTTGTGTCCTTGTGAAAACAGGGCCCATGCGCCTTCAGTATTCCAATTATCGATACCGACTTCTTCAAATCCCTCGAATTCCTCCGTCTGAGACATTATCAGATCAAGGGAGCCTGTTGCAGGATTCCGTCCTGTATTTGGGTTATTGGCACCGTCTTCCGCGGTGAAATAATAATGTACAATATCGCCCGAATTTAGCCTTTGACCGATATCAAGCGCCGCGTATTCAAATTCTCCATCATTTCCTATAGAAGACATTAAAACTTCGTTTTCCGCGCCGGAGTTTACAAAATAATGCAGATAAACACTGTTTGGATTAATCCCATTAATATCCCAGGCTGAAATAATAAAAGTGCCATAAGGGCCAAACAAATTAACCGTATTCGGGGGGCCCTCTATGAAAGTCAATGTCGGTTCAATCATATCCGGGCCGACATAGAAAGTAAAGAATTCACTTGGCGCGTTCTCCGGATCTGTGCCCCTGAAACCGCCTTCATCGACAGCGAGAATATAGTAATTAACAGTTGTCCCATAACTTTGCGGGGGAATCTCTCCAACCCATTGTCCCTGCGAAAGAACCATGTTTACCGGGCTGAACCCGTTTCCGATGTCATAATAAAGCAAGACTGAATCAGAAAGAGGCGAGAATGGCGCCATTACATCGGCATGGACTTCATAAGCATTGGTAGTGTCTTCGGAATCATATAATGAATCGGCGGAAATAATTACTACCGAGCCAGGGCCTATTCCATGCAAGTCGCCGAAAGCATGGAAAATCACGCCCGCGTTTGGCGTACCATTATTAATATTGCCATCGTCGTCATCCATTGTCAAAAACGCCCAGAAATATTCCTCGAAATTTGGGGGATGCGCTTCGCGGGCAAAATGCCATAATGAATCTGTATATCCCATCGGATACATGGATAACTCTTCTCTCGTATCCCAGATTGCCCCAGAGATTATCAGTCCGTCGTTATGAGATTCGCCGATCCAGTTTTCTGGATATCTCATGGTATTATCGACATTTCGCAAATATGTTCCGGGTCCGTTAAAGCCAAGCCCGACATGGGGTTGATTGGTAACTGTGCAGGCGAGATAATCGGAAAATCCTTCATGCATGGCCCCGTTTGGTGCATACGGACGGTATTGCAGGTCTGTGATTCCATGGCCGTATTCGTGATAGACCACATCGGCTATCTGGGCGATATTCGGGCAACCGCCGCCCTGTCTGTAAAAATTGATAGTCCTGCTTTGCCCTGACCAAAAGGCATTGCATGAACCGTTAACATTAACATTGCACCCCATCGGGAAATCCATCTCAGTTAAATTGGGGTCGAGAGTTTTAATCCAGTTATGAATATAAACCGCATTGCGCCAGGCGCATCTTTCTGCCGGGTCGGAATTGGAATCTTCCCAGTAAACATCATAAGTGCCGCTTGGTATTATATTTTGGGATATATAGGCTGCCGGCCCGTTGGAATTGTTAACCTGCAAAAACGGCCCCCTCAGCCAAGCTTCGACATCTATGGGGTCGTTGTTAGGTATTGTGATGGCATAGTTCCCATCCATATCGGTAAGGGCGGTGCCATAAATTCCGAACTCAAGATTATGGTCGTAAAAATTCCTATCTTCCCATGGATCAAAGGGAGTCAAGGGCTGGATCGATCCGGAGATATTTCCGGAAACGTTGTCATAATACATGGAGCTTTTTCTTTGCAGAATTGTCCCGTTTTCCGCGTCAACAAAAACATCCCATTCAGAATAGGGAGCTTCGGCTCGTACCTGAATATGATAAACCGGATGATACTCGGTTTTATTTTGAAAATATATAGGCAGGACAGCGCGGCCCTTAGATTTGGAGGATATATTACTTCCTGCCAGCCCGCCAGCGGCAATATCGAGGGCGCTGTTTTCAGGCAAATTAAAACTCATCATCTCCGAGGGAGTTCTTCCAAAATCGCCCATCAGAAAATTAACGCGGCCTTCGGGGCTGACGGCCAGTTTTATTCCGCCATCAAGTACTGGCGCTCCATTTATGGTCTTTTGAAAAGTCACAAACCAGACTTTATCCATAACAAACTTTTTAGAGGCTGCGCCAAGTTCAAAACCGCTATTTATGAGTCCGCTTGATTCAAGATATGCGCGGCAGGCCTCTTCAATATTATTCATATTAACATTGCCGATCCGGCCGTTTTCCAACCCTACAAAAATCATCTGCGATGATATCAAAGGATTTATCCTGATTGCGGACGCTGGCGGCAAGTTTTGAGCCGTTATCTCAGGACTTGATAATATGTTTTCGTAAACCGCTTCCCGCAGATCATATCCCTGTTTCTCGATATTCCCCGCGGCATAATCCGCATCAGTTGCGGCATAAGAAGTTACAAATAGTGCAAAACATGTCAGAGCCGTTAAAAATCGCGTCATCGGAATCTCCACTTTTATTTGATTAAAACCATTTTGTTTCTTAGCAAATGGGCGCCCGCCTGAAGGCTGTAATAATATATGCCTGAAGCCGCGGCGCTTCCACGGGAATTATCTCCCTTCCATATAACATAATTACGAGCAAAATCCGTTCCGTCAAGAACTTTTACCAACCGGCCCAACGAGTCATATATTTTCAAATCTGCATTTTTATAGATTTCCGGTAAATTGTACTCAATTCTTGTAAATCCATTGAAAGGGTTGGGATAGTTAGTCACTTTGAAATCTCCAGGCAAGATTTCTCTGTTCTCAAAAACGTCTGTAAGATATTCAGCTGATTCCAGTTGAAAACCGCCGAATAATGCCAGCGAGATGGAAAATTGCTCAAAAGCAATCTCGGAATTCTGGGGCGGATTAATTCTCCAGTATTCGAGAAGTTCATTCGCTTGCGCGATTCCCCAGTTTTCAAGCGGTAAAGTGTAAGAATAAATGCCTTCGCCGAACTCATCGCAAAGAGCTTTGCTATTAATGTAAAACAGATTATTCGGATTATCGTAAATCCTGCTTCTTCTGCTATCGCATATTGAAACCATAGGGTTATCATTCACTCGGGACAAATATATCGGCACCGTTTCGGCGCCGACCCAAAGCGGAAAAGCAAGCGACAAATCAGGCGGGCCCAATAACGCAAATATCATCGTCAACCGCGGATCCTCGCCAGATGCCACTCCCTTAATAACTGCCGCTGATGAGGTCGTATTATTGGAAATTGTACATCCATAATTGAAAATATATCCTTCAGCCCCTCCTGCCTGAGACCTGAAATACGGCAATGGATACGGATTATCATACTCGTTGGCGAGATCTCGCGAGATTTCGGAGAGAATATAACTTTCATTTATATGGCCTGTTGACAGGCAATTTTCGGTAAGCTCGATTGCCCTTTTGTATCTGTCGAATCCGGTTTGCTGATTGCCCCCCGATAAGGAGAAATTCGCCCTGATGATATAACCCCATCCCGAAGGCTCATTAATATAAGGCTCAAATTTATTATATGAATGGTTCGCGCATTCATAAAGGGCGCTTGAACCTGAACTATCCAAAACTCCGAAATTCCAGCAATTCTTCCTTCCGGCGATATTGGTCGAATCAAGAAGCAGCTCGAATTGCTCAATACCGGCACAAGTCTCAAGCGCGATCCGCATCAAAGTCCCGTCATCGATTCCCTCATCCAGCGAATCGCCCAAGTTGTAGGAATCTGAATTCATAATTCCGAATCCTGCGAAGTTCGCGCCCATATAAACTTTGGAGCTATCGGAACTATAAACATTGCCCGTATAGGGGATTGTCGTAATGCCGTCTCTGGAATACGACGCCACATAAATAAACCTTTGGTTGGTATTTGGCACGTCTCGATTTTTCCAAAGAATAGGACGGCCGTCTGAGGTGGCAGACCCGCTGAAAACGCCTATCGTGCAATCTCCGGTTCGGGCGTCAAAACCTGTTTCGGCGAAAGCGATTTGACAATTAACTAAAAGCAATGGCAAGACAATTATCGCAAATGTCATTAAGGCCCGCATTACATTATTGGTTTCATTAAATGCAAATTTATAAAACGCAGTTATTTTATTAGTAAAGCTTTTACGGTTTTCGAATATTCGAGGCTTTCAACTCTTACAAGGTAGACTCCCGAAGAAACCTGCGCGCCCTGATTGTCTTTGCCGTTCCAGACAATAAAGCTCTCTTTTTCTCTTGATTGGATAAATGTCCTGATTTCTCTGCCAAGAAGATCATATATCTTTACAGAAAAATCCGACCCTTGTTGAAATCCGTTAAGATGAATAGTTGTCCGCGCGTTGAATGGATTAGGGAAACATGAAATTTCCGGCTGTTGAAGATCTATAGGCAAATCCTCCGTTCCTGTCATTATCAACGGTATTTGCAAATAATTGAAATATATATAATTCGCGATATTCTGTTGGGACGCAAGCATTTCCTCCCTCGAGGGAAATTCCTGGTTCCATGCCTCAATGCAAGAATCAGCCCTGAAAATCACGTTATCTTCGAGTGGAAGCGTTGATTCGTATATTCCAGTGCCATTATTGTTTTTTAGATAAAGGCTGTTTAGATAGTATGGCTCCTTGGACAGCGGATACAAATTGGCCCTGTGCTGTAAAACGCGCGAGAACATAGGCACTTCCTGCCCAATATTCAACTGTGAGGGGATAGTTCTTGCATATACCCAAAGAGGAAACGCGACAGATAGCACGGGCGGGCCGATTGTACAAAAAGCGGTGCTCAGCCTTGGATCCTCGCCCTGTCGTACTCCCCGAAGAAGCATAACCGAACGGGTTTTATCGCGATTGATGGTAAGATCATGCGAAAAAATAAATCCGGGCGGGCGCCCGTTCTGCTGCCCTATATATGGAAGCGGATAAGGATCCGCCATGGGATTGAAAAGATCGCGCGAAAGAGTTTGCAAAACAAATTCAACATCTATCGGATTTTCGCCTTCTCTTTTATGCGCGAGATTATAAGCCCTTTTATACCGATTGATACTAGGGCGGTTAGATCCTCCGGACAACGCAAATGTAGTCCTGATTATAATGCCGTCCGGAGCATGTTCAATATTGTTGGCGTCATATTTTCTATAAGAGTAATTGGAGCATTCATAAAGCATTGCGCCACCGTCCGCGTCTATGATTCCAATATTCCAACAGTCCAGTCTCCCCTTTAGGGCTGTATAAGCCAGAAAATCTTCGAATTCTTCCACGTCTTTACATCGTTCGAGCGCAAGCCTCAAAAGCTCACCATCATCTATGCCTATAGAAAGGCTGTCGCCAAGATTATAGCAATTGGAATTTATTATGCCAAACCCGGCTTCATTGATTCCCATATAAACTCGAGTTGTATCCCAGGAATACACATTGCCGATAAATGAGTAAAAAGCAGTATCCGCATGGGGCAATCTCGGCTCAAAATAACAAAACTTCTGAATATCGTTGGTAACATCGCGGTTTTTCCAGAGCATTGGACGGCCGTCAGCCGTTGCCCAGCCCGCAAAAACCCCGATTGTACACTCGCCGTAATCGTCGGGATGCATTAAAATATATCGATCAGAAAAGAATAATAAGGAAAAAAGAACCAAATTTAAAATCGATTTTTTCATAGTACTAAAAATACCAAAAAATGTAAAAAAATCAAGACAATTATGCCTTTAACAAGACAACTTGCCCATTATTGCAAGGTCTTTTTCCATTTAAAATTACAAGAATCCGACCTCTTTAAAATTCCTTAAATAATAACCAAATAATACTTTATTATGTTTCATTCTTAAATACTTAATCATTTTTCATAATAGTATTAGACCTGCTTTAATAAAATTAATAAGTTCTCGTCCGATAAATGAAATAAATATCATAATCTAAAACGGAAGGATTGTTTTTATGTTTTGCCATAAATGCGGAACAGAAATAAGTTCTGAGAATGCAAATTTCTGTATTAACTGCAAAGAACCCTTGATTAAAATTCCTGAATCGGTCCGGGTAGATGGCAAAAGCGGCGTCCCCCAAACCAAAAACGCAGACTTTGACGGCATGCCATCAAGCGTTTCTATTGATTTTGGCGATGATGACGAAGCATTGCGAATATCGGACCCGATTGATTTCCTAATGAATGAGGAACAGACCGATCAAAGCGCTTTGCCGGAAATCAAACATGAAAAACCCGAATTCGAGACGGCAACAGATAAGAATATTGAACAACAAAATGACAAAAAACCAGACTTAATTGCAATCGAGGGAAATTCCGGGTCGGAGATGGCCGTTGATGATTTTAAAAATGAATCGGCAGGTAAAAACGATATGCCCGAACAAAAGCAGGAAAAAGAAATTCCTCCCCTGCTAACGAATTTCGTCAAAGACGATCCGAATGATGGCGAGAATATTCGCGCCACTTCAAAAATAAAACTGGATAATATCAGCAAGCTTAACAAGCCAAAACCTAAAGCTGAATCGTCTACAACAAACGTAAAAAATGCCAAATCTGTTTCCAATTCCACTAATCTCGATATTAAAAAGATAAAACAATCCAATGGAGTTGTGTATCTTTCGGGCAATTCCTTCACGTTTGCGGGAGGAACAAGAATCCTGCCCGGTGATTGTGTTCAGGTCGGAGACAAATCCTTTGAAGTGAAATCCAAACCGAAAAACAATACAAATCTTTACGGAATGATCGGATCTGTAGCTGCGGCGATACTGATAACGCTATTTTACCTTGGGGCATTCAACGGCGCCCCCGACGGGTCTCTGGTCGGAATAGTTATCGGCGGTCCCGATGATCGCCCCCTGTCAGACCAGGAAGTCAGGCTTCTGGAAATCAACAAGACCGTAAAAACAAATAATGCCGGTTTTTTTATATTCAACAATGTTCCAACCGGCATATATACAGTTGAATATATACAAGATGAAAGAAAAATCGGCGAGGAAAGGATCACGGTTTTGGGAGATAAAGTCAGCACTATCAAGCTTTCGGAATCGGAACCCGAACCGGTCAGCAATATAAAGCAAGCGCCGATCAAAACCAGGCCGGCTCAAACGGCGATTAATCCGATAAAATCGGAAACCAGGAAAACACCTAAAAAAAATGATCCAGGCATCCTTAAGCTATCTCTAAAGCCAAGCGGAGTCAGAGCATATCTTGACGGCAAGCCTCTAGGGGTGGGAACAAAAACATACAGGGTGCGGCCGGGTAAATATATTCTGTCTCTCAAGAAAAAAGGTCATAAAACTCAATCCAAAAAAATAACTGTAAAATCAGAAAAAAAATTATCATATAGTTTCAATCTTAAAAAATCCAATAAGGCATCGAAGAAAAAAACAAATGGGGAGATCGCGTATAAAAATGAAACCGATGGAAACTATGACGAAGCGTTAAGATATTATGATAAAATGTTAATAAAGAATAATCGCGACCTTTCCGCCCTACTTGGCAAGGCGCGCTGTTACAAAGCGCAAAATTTGACAGATAAAGCAATCACCAACTATATGCGGGCAGCGAATATTGCAAGTGAAAAAGGCAATTATGACTCTCAATACGACGCGCTGACAGGCATAATTGAAGCCAGACCCAATACATTTACGGCTTATAACAGCCGCGGAGATCTTCTATATTCCATGGGCGATTATGATCGGGCCGCGAAAGATTTTCGGAAAATCATAGAATTAGACAGGCGTAACTTAAAAACATATTACAAGCTTGGCGTTTCCTATTTCAAAGGTGAAAAATACTCCGATGCTATAGCGGCATTCAGGGCCGCCGAAGAGTTGCATTTCGCCGATCCGAAGGCGCAAGTATTTTTGGCCAAAACTTACTTTGCTATGAACGACAAAAAAAACGCGAAAAAATCGTATGAAAAATTCAAGGAATTAGCGAATTACTCAACTGAACTTGAATACAACAATGACCCCGAATGGAAAAAGGTCCTTACTTTTCTCAATGTAAATAATTAGCTGTTAAAAGAAAACTTCCTGACAATATTAATGTCCATATAAATCACTTTGAAACGCAGCCATAATTCTTATATTCGCTATTAATGCAAGGGCCTTTAAACAACTCTATTTCTTCAGATGGTTCCAAAAACCTGACATTAACGCAAAAGCTGATTTTATATTTCCTGTTAATCGGATACCCATTGATGTATATAGTTTTTAGCTTAAGCGGTTCGGGTGAACCGGCTGATATAGAATCGAAAATAATTGAAATCTATATTCCAACCCTTGTTATTCAACTGCTTATACTTGGGGGCGTCCTGCTGGGATTGAAAAAAAGCGGAGGGAGCCTTTCGGAGATAGGATTGGGGAAAGCGGATATAACCCTTTCAAATTTTCTTTCAGGCCTGATTTTTTTCGCGGGCGCTTTCACGCTGATGATAATAATAAAAAGCTCCATCACTCGTTCAGGGTATCTTCCTGAAAAGGATTTTACTTACATTCTTCCATCCACCCCCATGGAAAAAACGTTTTGGGTGTTTCTCTCGGCGGGCGCGGCTTTGTTCGAGGAAATTTGCTTCAGAGGTTTTATTATCTCAAGACTAAGAAAAATATTTGGGAATTACTGGTTCGGGGCAGTCGCCGGCTCGCTGGCTTTTTCACTTGGGCATATTTATCAGGGGCCGTCGGGCATAGCTCTGACTTTTTTATATGGGATGCTTTTTTCCGGATTATACGTCGCCCGAAAAAGCGTTTTCCCTTGTATTGTAGCGCATTTTCTACAAGACGCAATTGTACTTTTTGTGGTTTTCAATACCTGATCGCAACAACCGGATATCATTTCATTTGATCTTTAACAAATAAAAAAAACCGCGGAGGATTACTCTTCCGCGGCAAAATGGCATTTATCGAAATATTATTTTACAGTAATATACCCGGGTTTATAGAGGCAATCTTTCTGTTCCGCTATGGGCGTCCAGAAAAGATAGCTGTAATCGATTTTCTCATGCGGATAGATGGCATTTGGCCCGCTGTAAAGCTCGACTTTCCCGGATTCTATATCCTTGGGCGCGGTAAACCAAAGAGTAGCTACAAGACCATCGCCAGGGAAAAGCGGAGGTTTTTCTTCGTTGGGATCAGTCATTGAGATAAATGAGAAAAATACTGTTTTGCCAACGGGCTCATATAAATCTAACTGCAGGGCAAATTCGGAACACCGCGATCCAATAAAAGACACAGAATCGCATATCAGATCTACTTTTTCGGACCTGTAGTAAATAGGAACCTGCATCCCGGCCAAGGTATCTACATTACTTACAAATACTTTCACCGGAAATACCGAACCTTTTTCAACTTCTACACTTTCTGTGTAACAAACATTTCCTTTTACTTCGCTCTTTTTTTTCTGCGCATTTACCGTTGCCGCAAAAGCAATTACAAGTACAACCAATAAAAGTTTTTTCAACTTTCCTCCTTTAACCTATTAGCACCTAACAATTTCCTCTTACGGGCGCGGGCCCAATTCCTTTTAGATAATTAATCAGGTATATGGCGTCAAGGCCGTTTACCACGCAATCACCATTAGTGTCACCCCTAAGAAGCGGATCGGGCGCCGGCCCGCCCTTAAGATAATTTATTATGAAAATAACATCAAGCCCATTGACTTGGCCGTCGCCATTCGCGTCGCCTGGTGAAAAATCCTGAAAATGAAGCAACAGCAACGAGTAATAATCTGCCACAAACGTGTTTTCATTATATATAAATACGCTCAGCGCAATGCCGGGAGTATCATAAGAAGCGCTTCTTGCAGGATTTGATTTATCAATCACGTTGATTACCGTGTATCCGCCATATTCATGGGCAACATGAACAAAGTTCGATGCAAAATAAATATCAGATACATCATCGTCCAACGAATAGTTCGAGACAAAGGCAGGATTTGCAGGATCATTAACGTTAATTATCACCAGATCATCCGTATCATCAGCGAGAAAAGCATACATCCCTTCGGCAATCACCCTGGTAACTTGCCCCGTGGATATATAGGTTCCTTCCAGAGATGGATTTGTTGGATCAAGTAAGTTATAAATATGGCATCCTCCCCCGCTTGAGGCAACATAAAGCATATCTCCATCCACATAAACTCCTACTGGATTTCCGGTTGGCATAATACTCGATACAAAAATGATATTGGCCGGATTCCCAATATTAAATATCTGCAATGAATTATAGTCGGCGAGATAACAATATGTTCCAGAAATTGCCAATGATTTCGCGAAACCGGGAGTGTCGTAAGAGTCTGATATTTGAGGCGAAGACGGCACAGAAACATCAATTGAAACAATGCCGTTTTGCCTGTCCGCTATAAAACAATAGTTGCCGACAATTGCTATGTCTTCGGCTTTACCAGGCGTATCTGCAGATCCGAGCCAAACAGGAACTGTTGGATCCTGAATATTTATAATCTGCAGTCCTGTCTCCCATGTGGCAGCGTAAGCATAATTGCCGGAGGCTACGCATTTTCTGACATAAGATGTTTGAAACTCTCCGGCAGGAACAGGGAGCGAGGGGTCGTTCACGTTATAAATTTCCATGCCGGCTTGGCCATCGGCTACGAAAGCATAATTTGGAGTAACCCATAATGATCTCGCGGTACCGGGTGTAGAATAATTTCCCAGCCGGAAAGGGCTTCCGGGATTTGTAATACTCACAATATCGAGTCCGTTGGCAAAATCAGCACAGTACGCAAAATTGGAATTTACTCTGACTTTGTTAACAAACGGAGCTGCGTAACGCCCAACAAAACTGGGATTTATCGGATTATTGATATTTACAATAACCATACCGTTGAAAGAATCGGAAATATAGGCGTAATTGGCCTGAATGTCAACCGCCACAGCATACCCGTCTGTACCGTAAGCGCCAATCCGATATGGAGCTTCAGGATTAAATACATTAACGATTAAAAGACTATCGCCATCGGCCACATAAACGTAATTGCCAACCGCCTTTACACCCCAAGCTTCTCCCGGCGTGTCGAAAGCTGTGACTATTTGTGGCAATGAATCAGAAACATCCACGATATATAATCCTGTATTCAAAGCCGCAATATACGCGTAACTTCCTACAACAGAAACATCGACAGCGGTCGCGTTAAGAGGCCTTATTCCTGTAACTATTGGCAAGTAGGGATTGGAGATGTCGATAATCTTCATTCCAGCTTCTTCATTCGCGACATAGAGATAATTGCCTGCGATGTCGATATTTAATGTGTTAAATTGAAATCCCATTGTGGATATCAACTCCGGTTCGCTGAGATTGGAAATATCAAAAATTCCTAAGCCCGAAAAAAAAGAAACATAGGCATACTGGCCTGACACTTTAACGTCTTTCGCTTCAGTCCAAATTGTGGACGATAAAAAATCAACATTTTGCGCGTACGAAACTGAACTGAAAAAAATTAGCGCCGCTATTGCAATAAATTGTCTCATTACTCCATCCTCTTTTGATTTGCTATTCTTAGGGAATACCAAAAATCTACTTTTAAATTTATGAATATTTTTATTAAATTCCAAAGCCTTTTTAGAACACCTAAGATTTTTTGGTTTATCGTTATCATTAAAAATCTTTTATAATCTGTCAACCTCAAAAACCTTTTACCAGTTACTTGAGGGCGGCGGATTGTGCCGCCATTTGAAGAGTCCTCGATAGATTCCCCGCCATTTTCCGCCAATGGCCGGTCAACCTATCTAAAGTAGCTTCTAAGCAGAGTTATGGCAAGCTGTTTTTAATCGCAATCGCCGGAAAACGGAGCGGGCCCTCCTTTGAAAAAACTTACGAGATAAATGACATCCAGGCCATTCACATCACAACTGCCGTTAGCATCGCCCTGGAAGCGCATAACAGGCGATGGGCCGCCTTTCAGGTAAGCAACAAGAAAAGTAACATCAAGACCGTTTAAAGACCCTGAATCATTAGCATCTCCGGGGATAAACGGGACTGAAGTATTATAAAAAATATACGTTGAATTATCCCAATTTGAAACTGCCATGTCTTTCGATTTTGAATAGCGGTAAAAAATTTCCACGGAATCAAATCCTGTTGAGCTCAATGACAGCCAGCTATCCCAAAGGCTGAAGCAATAATCAGAAAGACCAATTATCGAGCCATCTACCCTAACCGAATCAACGCCGGCGATCTGTCTGCGGGACAGAGAAAAGAGGCTTGAGGGCGGCGAAGTAAAAACCTCTTTATATTGCCTTTCCCCTCCCTTATTGAAATCCCCGAAAACAATATTTTCAACCACGCTCGAATACGCCCCTGAACTGTTCCAGTCGGGGTATTCTGAAAAATTCCCTTGATTGTTTATGTAGATATAAATTAGCCCCCACCATCGTCCGCAAACAAGATCGAAATCGCCATCTTCATCTATATCGGTAAATGCGGCCTCAGAGCCATAGCCACTATTGGCCGAAACCCAAAATGGAGCCGCTTGAAGCGTGCCGTTTATGTTATCGAACAGCTTAAACAAGCCGGTCCCGTTTTGCTGAGTATTGGCGGCCGCGGCGAGTTCAGGGAAACCGTCGCCGTCGATATCGGCAAAGTCGAATGAATTATAGTTGTCGCTTTCCGATGTTTGCATCTGGGCGGTTGCCGCGATTGAATCGACGTAATTTATATATATTTTTATTGGGCCGCCCGATTCGCAGAAAGCGAGATCAAGGTCGCCGTCGAGATCAATATCCACCCAGCGAACATCATACGAGGCGTTGGAATCCGCGGACATCCACCCCGGCGATGTCTGAAGAACGCCATTGATATTGTAATAGATATAATTGGGTCTGTATTGGTCATGGTACGCTTCTCCAGTTGCCACCGCCAGATCAAGATCACCGTCACCATCAGCGTCTCCCCAGGCTAAGCGGAACGCGTAAAGGGAATCATCCGATTGCCACGAAGGAACCGGTTCAAGCGTTCCATTCGAGTTTTCATATATTTCAAGCAATTCGGGCTCCCATCCAAGCGAGATATAATTGGCGACCGCAAGTTCAGGGTAACCGTCAGAATCGTAATCACCAAGATCGCAATGGCCGGAGTAAGCAAGGTTTTGCGATTGCCACCCTGCCGAATCGGGCATTATGCCGTTAGCGTTATAATAGGCCAGATTTGGGGCCTGAATAATATCGTTACCGTTGGAAACCGCCAGATCGGGGAAGCCGTCTCCGTTGATATCGTCAATTGCGCATCCGGTTCCATAGAGAGTATCCTCAACCGAAAGCCAACCGGGAGCGTTATTGTATGTAACCTGCGCACTGCCGAAGACCGCCATATACGCGATAATAATTATTACATTAACGAAGTAATTTTTCATACGCTTTCCTGTTCAAGGGCAATATAATAATAATGGCATAATTTGCAATGACATAAACGTAAGGCGTTGTTTTATAATGAGTTGGCATCATGCGCCTTGGTTGTTATCACCGATTGACTAGATTTATGAGTTTGGATTTGACCAATAAAAGCTTTTTTATAATGGTAATATAAACCCATATTTACTAAATTTTACTCTTTATTATACCGATATATGTTAAACAAGAATTGTTAAATCAAATCTAGATAATAATTGAACCAAAAGAGAGGACAACATGAAAGCCAACTATATCAAATTTGCGTTACTTCTTATGGCTCTTTCAATGTTACTTGTAAGTGGATGCGGCAATGATAAGCCAAATTCGATTGCCCAGTTTTCACCCGAGATTATTAACAACGCCGACGCTTTCCAGTTTCAGGTTACCGGCGCAACCAATGTAACTACTGCCCTCAGCTATACATGGCAGAACGCCGGAACGCAAGCGACCATCAATCATTCCTCAGTCGTAAGCGAAGGAACGGCCACAGTAACGATTTTAGACGCCAGCCAGACCCAGGTTTACACCAGCGGTCTTGTGGCCAGCGCCAACGAGACCAGCGAAGTCGGAGCTACTGGAGCATGGACTGTTCAGGTAGCCCTGGTAGGTGTTAGCGGAACTTTGAATTTCAGAGTTGAAACGCTGACGCCGTAATGGCAAAAGAGCGTTTGTTGTGTTTCGGGAACTATGATTCTCGAAACAATAAATTTCCGTGCGCGGCACACGTCCCCGTGTGCCCGTTTTTGTAAAGGGGCAGACCAGGAGGTCTGCCGCCCACGAAAATCAGCTTTTCTTATTTTGTCTTTTTGCGTAATGCATGCGGGCGTGTCTGCCACGCTTCATTACCTGCAGGTTTTCGGGGCTATTGTTGCGCTTGTCGC